>NZ_NOZF01000031.1:0-17806 GCF_002258565.1 Rhodococcus sp. 05-2254-6 | reverse complement strand
GTCACCCTCCGTGGCGACCGCATGTGGGAGTTCCTCGACCGTCTGGTCTCCATTGCCCTTCCCCGAATCAGGGACTTCCGCGGCCTCTCGGGCACGCAGTTCGACGGCAACGGAAACTACACGTTCGGCCTCAACGAGCAGTCGATGTTCCACGAGATCGACGTGGACAAGATCGACCGTCCGCGCGGCATGGACATCACCGTAGTAACCACCGCAACCAACAACGAAGAAGGCCGCGCGCTGCTCAAGCACCTCGGCTTCCCGTTCAAGGAGAACTGAGTCCATGGCGAAGAAGGCATTGGTCAACAAGGCCAACAAGAAGCCGAAGTTCGCGGTGCGTGCATACACTCGCTGCAACCGCTGCGGCCGTCCCCATTCCGTGTTCCGCAAGTTCGGCCTCTGCCGTATCTGCGTGCGCGAGATGGCACACGCCGGAGAGCTTCCCGGAGTTCGCAAGAGCTCCTGGTGATCTGAGGCCCTCGGGCTTCACCACACCACGCTGATGGGCGTGGGTTCCTTTCGAGGAACCCACGCCCATTTCGTGTTTTTCAGGCCCGGAGCTTCATACCGACCACACGTCGTGTCGTAGATCGAGCGATCGGGTCAGGGCAAGTGCGGCATCGTGATCATCGCTCTCGACGATCATGAGCAGGCCACGTTCGGACATCGCCGACGCGAAGGCGTCGGTGGAGACGGTCCTACATCCGGGTGGCATATTCGGGTCTCCGAGTTCCCGATAGGTGTCGGCAATCGCTACTCCGTCCTCGGCTTGGTCGAATCCCCAGACGGTCACGAAATGCCCTACGTTCCAATCGAATTCGGTCAACTCTGCAGTATGGACATTCGCCAGCAGGCTGAATCGGAACTGCGCGTCCGCGAGGCGGGCAAGTAGCAGGCGCAGTCTCTCGGCACCGGGTCCCCTGATCGGAATCACGGCAACGCGGTGGTCGGTCGCGGTCGCGATACCCTCCGCGAGACCTGCTGCTGCGGTCCCGGCTGTGTCGGTCGACGCGGCCCTCGGCAGTCCATCCCACCCGTCGGTGATCCGTGGCGATCCAGGGGGACGCGCCGACTCGACCTCGATCGGCCAGATCGCGGATCCCGATGCGACCGCGAGTGCCGTCACATCCGGTGCGTCTTCGTCGAGAACAGCGGTCAACGCTACCGATGCCGAGAACGGTCCGCACAGTTGATCCGGTTGCGGCAGAACACGATCGAGTGCCGACACGATTGCACCTGCGCCGGGGAACCGTCGCAGCATCTCAGTAGATCCAGCGCAACGATTCGAGCAGTTCGTCCTCGGTGTGACTCTCTGCCCACGCGGCATCGGCGTCCCGGCACGCAACGAACGCGCCCAGAAGATCCTCGCCCAACACGTTCGCGACGAGTTCGGATGACAGCAGGTTCTCCCGCTGCTGAGCATGGGTCGTCGCGAGTGGGGAGATGCCCGCGGCGTCGCGTCGGGCTTCATCCCAGCTGCCCACATCTTCCTGAACCGGTGGCGGCAACTGCGCGCCATCTGCCACACCCGACAGGCCGGCCGCGATCGTGACGGCCAGCGCCAGATACGGATTGGCGGACGCGTCGCATGCCTTCAACTCGACGTTGGTGTGTTCCGGGCCGAGAAGGGGAGTGGCAGGCACGAGTCGAACTGCAGCCTCCCGGTTTTCGACGCCCCAAAATCCGAAGGCACCGGCCCAATAGCCGGGTCGACGGCGCAGCAAGGACCCCGAACTCGGTGCCGTGATTGCCGTGAGTCCCGGCAGTTCTCGAACCAGGCCGGCGATGTAGGACCGGCCCGTGTCGGACAATCCGTGCTCTCCGTCGCCGGTAAGTGCGTTCCGACCGTTGCGGACCAGCGACGTGTGCAGATGCCAACCATTGCCTGCACTGCTCGACGACGGCAGGGGAGCGAAGCTGGCCCGCAGACCCAGAGCGCGTGCCGCTGAGTGGATGGTCTGCCGCGCGAGGATCTGCGAATCGGCCGCGGCGAGTGGATCGAGTGGACTGAGCGCGATCTCGATCTGGGAAGCGCCGTACTCGGCGTGAATCTGGCCGATATTCAGACCGTTCGCGGCAAGCGCGTTGAGCAGCAGCACGACGAATTCGTCGACATCGCGTACTGCGTTCGCGGAGTAGGCAGGTCCGCGATGAGCGGACAGGCCGTCCGATTCGCGAGTAAGCGCGAACTCGATCTCGAATCCCGCCCGCACCTCGAATCCGGCATCGGACGCCTTCTGCACCTGACGCTCGAGAACCGCGCGTTGATCGTAGGGCCAGGGAGAGCCGTCCGCCGAGAGCTGCCGGCCGTGTGCCCAGGCAAGCCCCGGTTGGCCGGCGAGCGCGACCACGCTCGACGCGTTGTCGATCACCGGAATCAACCGCACATCGCCGGACGGCGTCGACAGTCCATCGTGGGCGAACGTGATCCCGTCGTGCGAATCGAACACCGCGAACACCGCGGTGACTCCTACTCCGCGTCGCGCGACTGCCGTCAATTCCGCGGTGGGCACGGTGCGTGATCGGACGATGCCGTTGTTGTCGACCCAGCCGATGGTGACCCCGGCGATGTTGCGGTCGCGCAGAGTGTGAGTGAGGTGGTCGATGTCGACTGCCTTCGAGTCCGTCATGGTCCGACGTTAGCGAAGAAGTCGGAGTCCGGGTATTCAACTGGACCTGCGGGTTGCGAAATGGCTGGGCTGAGCGTTTGCAGAACCGAGCGGATGCCCGCGTTTCATCGTCCCTGCAGTTGAGCCCAGGGCGACGTCGAGGCGGCGGTGAGTCTCACGGACGACATTGGAACAGGGTTGAAGCGTGCCCGAGGCCTGCATCTGAACCTCCGGACCGTGTCAGGGCGCGTTGTGATGTCAGGTGCGGAATGACAGTTACTGGTTGTCGACAGTCATGTTCCCGAGCACGTGAATTTCGAGCCGGTTTTCAGTCCTCAGTCGGTGAACAAGCCGATGAAGTATTCATTATCAGAGCTGACTCTGAAATCGCCCTCGATGTACTTGGCGAACTTCGGCACGTCGGCCAATGCGACTGGGTACGGTCCCATTTCTAGTGGAAGTTCACTTTCATCGACGTCAATCAGTTCTCTGATTTCGTCTCCGGTGATAGCAGTCAGGGGATAGCTGTCCGCGATCAAATCGGTTTGGTTATCGTATGATTCCAAGTACCACATTGTCCTCTCCTTGTTGGTAGTAGTCAGACCGTGCTGCCTTATTCTCGAGCGGTCGTGAACCGGCGTCGTCTCCGGTTCGAGTTACCAAGATGTCGGGCCTCGGTTGGTCATCGACCAGGCTTTCTAGTGGGATCTGGGGGCTTGGTTTGTGCTCCGGTATTCGGATCGAATTCGCCCAAGTGCTTGCCGTTCTTGCTGTATTTCTCGACTGCGCCGTGTTGGCTATCCCATTCGTAGATGTTCCCTTTGTCGTCAGTCCACCGCGTTCTGCGGTTGAGCGGTTTTCCCCGTGTGGCGTTTGGAAAGCCTGGCAGACCGCCCCGGGGCGCGGGATGGTAGTGCCAATTCCCCCCACCAGTGTTTGCGTTGAAGGTCGTCGGACTTGCTTGTAGTAGCGGTTGCACGTCCATCGCAATTCCGATAGCCGCCGCCCCGGTTGCCACGGTGACACCGACGGCAATTGCGGACGCCGCTTCCACTCCGGTGAGGACGGCGATGACACTTCCGGCGATGACGCTGCCCGTCGCGCCGGTAAACGGCGACCGTTCCCACGCCGAGGGTGAAGAAGCCGGCGACTGCGCCGGCGATCGTGCCGGCAACGATGGCGGTTCCCACGATATCGATGACGCTCTGGTGAGCGTCCTGAATGGTCGAGGCCCATTCGCCGCAAGCGCTCGCGAGAGTGTCGAACTGGTCGGCGACGTTGTGCGCAGCGCTGTCGACGCCGTCCATTTGGGCGAGGGCCTGCGGCACTTCGTCGGAGGCAAGTTCCTCCATGTCGGTCCACGCGGAGTTCGTGGCGTCGCTCGCTCGTCTCAGCTCTTCGGCGGCGGTGCGCCACGCGCTTCCGAGACCCCGCAACTTCTCCGGATCACCGTTGGGCCACATGTGGCCCTGAAGCCATCGCGTGATCAGCCCCCACCCATCGGGGCGTCGGTGTCGCCGCCGTAGGAACCGTTGAACCGCGGTGTAATCGTAGGAGGAAGTTGTGGGGGAGCGGGCAGCGGCGGAGTCGGCGGAACGGTGTTCGCATTCTCTGCGTTAGCGTGGTTGACGCCGGTTGCTGCAAGCAGATCATGAAGTTTGCCGAACGCATTCGTGATGTCGGTTGCTGTGGAAACGGCGTCGAATGCCGCGGAATCGTAACTGTCTGCCCAGGACTCTCCGGCGTTGTCGGTGCCTGCGCAGCCCCAGTTCCGGTCGAGTTCCGCGGCGAGTTTCGCTATCGCGCCGCTCGAGATGGTCTTGGCGCTGCCGTACTGGGAAGCCGCATCGGCAAGGATGTCCGGGTCGACGCTGATCGGGGCCATCAGGGCCACATTCGCTTGTTGTGGTCCACGGCTGCGCGATAGCGATCATGGGCGCATCGCGCCATCGTGCCGAGTTGGGCGAGCGCGGTTCGCATATCTGTCAGTTCCTGCCGGAGCAGCTCGTGCTTCGAGCGGTGCGCCTCAGCTGCTTCGCCTTCCCATTCGATGCCGAGATCGTTCACCTCGCGCTCGACATCGGCGATAGCGGATTCGATCGTGGCTCCAACTACATGCGCGCGAGCGACAAGAGCGAGAATTCGCTCGACGTCGGCGACGTAGCGCGCCGTCAACGGTCCAACCGAAGGCCGGAGTCCACCACGTGTTCATCGATCACGTTGTCCGATGCGGCATATTCGGTCGCAATGCCATCGAGCAGCCACGCGTCCTCGGTGAGCGCGCCGCATATCTTCCGAGCCGAATCGACCCACTCCGCCCACAGAACTGCATGGGAATCGGCCGCAGCGCCTGTCCAGGAGGTCTCCAGCAATTCCTCTGCGGCGAGACGGACGAGATCGATGTCATCCCACAACACGTCGGCGAGGCCGGACATCCGAGCAGAGGCACGGCGGATCCGATCGGGATCGGCTTTCACAGGGTCGTGCGGGACGAACCCGGCCATGGTGGGACGTCGACCGTCCTGGCAACAGAATCGGTTGTGCGCATCGAACCCCCCGGAGCGATGAAATGATGTCGGAAGACTACTGCACCGAACCGACTGGCTCGGCCGTACCCGCCCCGTCCATCCGGCATAGTGTTCGTCGAGCGCTACCACGCCCGATTTTGAGAACGGCACCCGGTTCCCTACACTAGAGCGGTTGCCCGGGCTTCGTCGTGCCTGCACGCGAGTCCTTGCAATGGAAACGCAACCTCGAGTTCTCCGTACGTCAGCATCGAAATGCGGAAGCTCGAAACACCTGGCAGTGCAGCGATGCATTGCTTGGAGCGCAACCCCTGACCGGCAACAGTCGGTCAGGACATGTTCACTTCGTTGTAGGCCCACGATGTGACGAGCCAGGCCCGCCGGGTTCTCGAGAATCCAGGGGCACCAGCTCGCGCGTGCTGCATGGGAACCGCTGCGAGAAAGGTGCACAGGTCACACCATGACGATGACCGATCCAATTGCAGACTTCTTGACCCGTCTGCGCAACGCCAATTCGGCGTACCACGACGAGGTGAAGCTTCCCCACTCGAAGCTCAAGGCGAACATCGCCGAGATCCTCAAGCGCGAGGGCTACATCTCCGATTACCGCACGGAAGACGCCGAGGTGGGCAAGACCCTCATCGTCGATCTGAAGTACGGCCCGAGCCGTGAGCGCAGCCTCGCCGGCGTGCGACGCGTCTCCAAGCCCGGTCTCCGGGTGTACGCAAAATCCACCAATCTGCCCAAGGTTCTCGGCGGCCTGGGCGTGGCGATCATCTCCACGTCCACAGGTTTGCTCACGGAGCGTCAGGCGGCCAAGCAGGGTGTGGGCGGAGAAGTCCTCGCCTACGTCTGGTAGGGGAGGCCACCACCATGTCACGTATTGGAAAATTGCCGGTACCGGTCCCCGCTGGAGTCGATATCACCATCGACGGCCAGAACGTTGCGGTCAAGGGTCCCAAGGGTGCCCTGAGCCTGACGGTCGCCGAGCCCATCCAGATCGCTCGCGCCGACGACGGCACCATCGCCGTCACCCGGCCCGATGACGAGCGCAAGAGCCGTGCACTGCACGGACTTTCGCGCACTCTCGTCGCGAACCTCATCACCGGTGTCACCAACGGTTACACCAACAAGATGGAGATTCACGGCGTCGGTTACCGCGTCGTACTCAAGGGCAAAGACCTCGAGTTCGCACTCGGTTACAGCCATCCCGTGCTGATCGAAGCACCCGAGGGCATCACGTTCACGGTCGAGTCGCCCACGCGATTCACCGTTGTCGGCATCGACAAGCAGAAGGTCGGTCAGATCTCTGCCAACATTCGTCGTCTGCGGCGTCCGGACCCGTACAAGGGCAAGGGCATCCGCTACGAGGGTGAAGTGATCCGCCGCAAGGTCGGAAAGACGGGTAAGTGATATGAGCCAGCAAACAGCAGACAAGGCGAACGTCGTCAAGCGCACTCCGCGTGGCACCGACGTCTCGACGAAGCGTCGCCTGTCGAAGGCACGTCGTCACTTCCGCCTTCGCAAGAAGATCTCCGGCACGCCCGAGCGTCCCCGCTTGGTCGTCAACCGGTCCTCGCGTCACATCCACGTGCAGTTGATCGACGACCTCGCCGGCCACACGCTGGCCAGCGCGTCGAGCATCGAAGCAGATGTGCGCGCCCTCGAGGGCGACAAGAAGGCCGTCAGCGCGAAGGTCGGCGAGCTCATCGCCAGCCGCGCGAAGGCAGCCGGCGTCGAGGCAGTCGTGTTCGACCGCGGCGGCAACAACTACAGCGGCCGCATCGCGGCACTCGCAGACGCAGCCCGTGAAGGCGGGTTGACGTTCTGATGATGACAATGACTGACAACGGAAGGACAGCCTGATGCCGGGACGTCAACGGCGTGACGGCGGAAGCGGCCCCGCCGGACAGAACAGTGGCCCCAACGCAGGTGGCGACAACAACCAGCGCGGCGACAACCGCGGTGGCGGTCGTGACCGTCGTGACAACGGCCGTGGCGGCAACGCTGCGGACAAGTCGAACTTCATCGAGAAGGTCGTCACGATCAACCGCGTCTCCAAGGTGGTCAAGGGTGGTCGACGCTTCAGCTTCACCGCCCTCGTCATCGTCGGTGACGGCAACGGACTGGTCGGCGTCGGCTACGGCAAGGCCAAGGAAGTTCCCGCGGCCATCCAGAAGGGTGTCGAGGAGGCTCGCAAGAGCTTCTTCCGCGTCCCGATGATCGCCGGCACCATCACGCACCCCATCCAGGGCGAAGCCGCAGCCGGCGTCGTCATGTTGCGTCCGGCCAGCGCCGGTACCGGCGTCATCGCCGGTGGCGCTGTGCGTGCCGTGCTGGAGTGCGCCGGTGTCCACGACGTGCTGTCGAAGTCGCTCGGTAGCGACAACGCCATCAACGTCGTGCACGCGACCGTCGCAGCCCTCAAGGGTCTGCAGCGTCCCGAGGAAGTTGCGGCTCGCCGCGGCCTGACCCTCGAAGAGGTTGCACCCGCCGGAATGCTGCGCGCACGCGCACAGGCAGGAGCGGTGAAGTAATGGCTCAGCTGAAGGTCACCCAGATCAAGAGCACCATCGGCCAGAAGGCGAACCAGCGTGACAGCCTGCGTACTCTCGGGCTCAAGGGCATCCGCCAGACGGTCGTCCGCGAGGACAACCCGCAGAACCGCGGACTGGTCAACACGGTGCGCCACCTCGTAACTGTTGAGGAGGTCTAACCATGACCATCAAACTGCACCACCTGCGCCCCGCAGCCGGATCCAAGTCGACGAAGATTCGCGTCGGCCGTGGTGAAGGTGGCAAGCGTGGCAAGACCGCAGGTCGCGGTACCAAGGGAACCGGCGCACGCAAGAACGTGCCGGCACGCTTCGAGGGTGGCCAGATGCCCCTTCACATGCGGCTCCCGAAGCTCAAGGGCTTCACCAACCGCAACCGTGTCGTGTTCCAGGTCGTGAACCTGCGCGACATCGAGCGTTTGTTCCCCGAGGGCGGTCAGATCGGTATCCCCGAGCTCATCGCCAAGGGCGCCGTTCGCAAGAACGAGCCCGTCAAGGTTCTCGGCGACGGAAACCTGACCGTGAAGGTCGAGATCTCGGCCAACAAGTTCACGGGCTCCGCCAAGGAAAAGATCGCCGCTGCCGGCGGTTCTGCAACCGAGGTATGAGCATCGGTTCGATGTGCTGAGTAGCAGCGCATCGACCAGCAGTTCGTGACGATGGCCGCAGCCACAGCTCTCGCAGCTGAGCTGCGGCCATCGTTGCCTCGGCACCACGTGCCGTGGTCGACCGAACGGACGGGGTCCAACACTGACCGTCGGGCGGTTCGATACGCACTGTTAGAGTTCTAGAGTTCACAGAAGTTCGTTTCGATGCGGGCGACCCATGTCGCTCGCAGTCCATGCTTGTGAGGCTCACGGGAGCACCAGTTGCGCTCCCGGCGAAGTACTCGCAGCGTCAATGCAGTCGTGCCAGGAGGATCTTTGCTTTCCGCCTTCGTGTCGGCCCTCAGGACTCCTGACCTGAGACGGAAGATCCTCTTCACGCTCGGTCTCGTCGCCCTGTATCGCTTCGGTGCCACGCTGCCGTCGCCGGGTGTCGACTACGCCAATGTCCGAGCATGCATCGACCAGGTCTCCGGTGGAGACTCGGCGGGCATCTACTCGTTGATCAACCTGTTCTCCGGTGGAGCGCTCCTACAGCTCTCGGTGTTCGCGATCGGCATCATGCCGTACATCACCGCCAGCATCATCGTGCAGCTGCTCACCGTCGTCATCCCGAAGTTCGAGGAACTCCGCAAGGAGGGCCAGTCCGGGCAGGCCAAGATGACGCAGTACACGCGTTATCTGTCGATCGCCTTGGCCGTCCTGCAGGCGACCGGCCTGGTGGCACTCGCTTCGCGCGGCCAGCTGCTTCAGGGCTGCCAGCAGGACATCATCGCCGACCAATCCATCTTCGGCCTCGTCATCATCGTGCTCGTCATGACCGCCGGTGCAGCCGTCGTCATGTGGTTCGGTGAGGTCATCACCGAGCGCGGCGTTGGCAACGGCATGTCGCTGCTCATCTTCGCCGGAATCGCCTCGCGTATCCCGTCCGAGGGCAACTCGATCCTCGAGAGCCGCGGCGGATTGGTGTTCGGTTTCGTCTGTTTCGCAGCGTTCCTGATCATCACCGGTGTGGTCTTCGTCGAGCAGGGTCAGCGCCGAATTCCCGTCCAGTACGCCAAGCGCATGGTCGGTCGAAAGATGTACGGCGGCTCGTCCACGTACCTTCCGCTCAAGGTCAACCAGGCCGGCGTCATCCCGGTGATCTTCGCGTCCTCGCTGCTCTACCTGCCGAACCTCATCGCCCAGCTCACCTCGGCGAGCACCGCGGTCGATCCGAGTTGGTGGCAGCGCATCATCAACGAGTACCTGGTGAACCCCGCAAACCCGGTGTACATCGCGATCTTCTTCGGTCTGATCGTCTTCTTCACGTACTTCTACGTGGCGATCACGTTCAACCCCGAAGAGCGCGCCGACGAAATGAAGAAGTTCGGCGGGTTCATCCCGGGCATCCGTCCGGGCAAGCCGACCGCCGACTATCTGAACTACGTCCTCAGTCGCATCACGTTGCCGGGTGCGGTCTACCTGGGCACCATTGCCGTGCTCCCGAACCTGTTCCTCGACATCGGAAGTTCGGGTGGAGGACAGAACCTCCCGTTCGGCGGCACCGCCGTTCTGATCATGGTCAGCGTGGGCTTGGATACCGTGAAGCAAATCGAAAGCCAGCTGATGCAGCGTAACTACGAAGGGTTCCTCAAGTGAGACTTGTTCTGCTCGGTCCGCCCGGTGCCGGCAAAGGCACCCAGGCCGTCCTCCTGTCCGAGAAGCTGGGCGTTCCGCACATCTCCACCGGCGACCTGTTTCGCGCGAACATCGGTGAGAAGACGGCGCTCGGACTCGAAGCGAAGAAGTACCTCGATGCAGGCGACCTTGTTCCCAGTGAGCTGACCATCGACATGGTCCGCAGTCGCCTCGCCGAGCCCGACGCGGTGAACGGCTTCCTGCTCGACGGCTTCCCGCGTTCGGTGGGTCAGGCCGAGGCGCTGGTCGGCATCCTGGCGGATCTGAACGCCGAGCTCGACGCAGTACTCTCCTTCGCCGTCGACGAAGACGTCGTCGTCGAACGCATGCTCTCGCGTGGCCGCGAGGACGACAAGGAAGACGTCATCCGGAACCGACTCAAGGTGTACCGGGACGAGACCGCGCCGCTGCTCGACTACTACGAGGGTCAACTCGTGACGGTCGACGCGATCGGTGAGGTGGACGAGGTCAACGCTCGCGCGCTGAAGTCCATCGAGGACCACGGCAAGTAATGGCGTTCGGCCGTAAACGCAAGGTCGTGCCGTTCCGCAGCGCAGGTGAACTCGACGCCATGGCTGCGGCCGGCGCGGTCGTCGGCGCTGCTCTGGTTGCCGTCCGGGCAGCGGCGGTACCCGGTGTCTCGACACTCGAGCTCGACCGAGTGGCCGAGGCGGTCATTCGTGACGCCGGTGCCGTGCCGTCGTTCCTCGGTTACCACGGCTTCACCGGCAGTATCTGCTCGTCGGTGAACGACCGTGTGGTGCACGGCATTCCGTCGGCAGACGAGCTCTTGGTCGCGGGCGATCTGGTGTCCATCGACTGTGGGGCGGTTCTCGACGGTTGGCACGGAGACTCTGCATGGACATTCGGTGTCGGCGACATCATCGAAGCCGACGCCATGCTCAGTGAGGCGACGAGGCTGTCGATGGAAGCCGGCATCGCCGCGATGCTTCCCGGCAACCGGCTCACCGACGTCTCGCACGCCATCGAATCCGGAACCCATGCCGCCGAGCAGGCGCACGGACGCAAGTACGGAATCGTCGACGGATACGGCGGTCATGGAATCGGCCGTGAAATGCACATGGACCCGTTCCTCGCGAACGAGGGTGCCCCCGGCAAGGGGCCGGAGCTGGTCGTCGGATCCACCCTCGCGATCGAGCCCATGTTGACTCTCGGTACCTACGACACCGACATCCTCGACGACGGGTGGACGGTCGTGACGACCGACGGATCCCGGTCCGCGCACTGGGAACACACCGTTGCCGTCACCGAGGACGGGCCGCGGATCCTGACGCTGCGACCCAGCTAGGGGCAGACCCGGCCGGGGTCACCAGGCCAACGAGCCGTAGCGCCGCCCGCCACGGAGCAGGCCGAGGTGCGCGGCCACCAGACGTAGCCAGAGTCGAGTGGGCATCCTGGTCACGGCAGTCGGAAGCAGAGGGTTCCGGACGCCCAGCATCAGCAGGGCGACGTAGATCGAGCGGGCCCGGAACGGCGGGCAGCCGTGGACTCGGTAGAGGCCGCGCACGTGAGCCGATCCGTATCCCAGAGCGCCTGCTTGTTTCCAGTTCTCCCGGTGGCCGGTGCGCAGTCGGTACGAGACCAGTGGTTCGGCGATGAAGTGCAACCGACGGCCCGCGTGCTGTGCGCGCCACGAGAATTCCATGTCCTCGCTGGCGTGTACGTATTCGAGCATGCCGCCGAGCTGACGGTAGGTCGATCTGCGGCACGCCATGCTGGCACCGATGACGAACGGCAGGAATGTCGACATGCCCTGATCCGTGGGCGGTGCGAAAGGCGTCGATGCTCGCGTGGCAACGGAGTTCAGTGTCTCCGTCTCCAGGCCGGTACCCACGAGGTCGTACTCGTCGAGGCGCGCAACGATGCGTCGGAGCCAGCTCGGGTGCACCGCGTCGTCCGCGTCGCAGAATGCAAGCAATTCGCTGCGGGCGGCGTCTGCACCCCGGTTGCGTGCGAACGATGCCCCCGGGGTTCCCGCAGCATCGACGTATCTCAGGTCCAGAGCGCCACGAAGGTGATGGCAGTCGATGTGTTCGCGAAGGCCGTCGGTCGAGCCGTTGTCGCTGATGATCACCGTGAACGGATGCTCGTAGTCCTGTCGAGCGAGAGCTCGCAGTTGATCGTCGAGAACGTCCTTGGCGTTGTGAATTGGGATGATGACGGATACGACCGGGTCGCCGGCGCGCGTGTCTGATCTCAAGAGGGGTGCCTTGTAGTCGTCGTCGCGGACACGGCCGCCGCTGCGAACGCAGTCGGTACGGCCAGTGGTTGTGCGGCTGTGATGCAGCCCGGCGGAACGTTAGCTCAGGAAATCGAACTGGGGCAAACGTTGACCTGGAGTATGGACACTGGACGCATTTGGCCAGACGTGCATTACCCGGTAGCATGGATCGACGGTGCGCCCTGCGTACCGGATGTTCGCGTGCCCTGGTGGGCTGCGAACCGTTCCGGCGATACGTCGGCCCGTTGATTCGGGTCGGTCAGTGGGCATCACGGTAACGGAAACAGATGCAATCAACCAGGTGTGAGAGCCAGGATCGCGGAGGATATGGCCAAGAAAGACGGTGCTATCGAGGTAGAGGGCCGAGTTGTCGAACCGCTGCCCAATGCGATGTTTCGCATTGAGCTCGAAAACGGCCACAAGGTTCTCGCTCACATCAGCGGAAAGATGCGTCAGCACTACATCCGCATCCTTCCCGAGGATCGCGTCGTGGTGGAGCTTTCGCCCTACGACCTCACGCGTGGACGCATCGTTTACCGCTACAAGTAACAGCTTCCCCGGCCACGTCCGGTCGGGGAGAACCATGCTCGGGGCCACTGCACGCAGCGGGGCCGAGCTACACACAGGAGATCAACGACGTGAAGGTTCAGCCGAGCGTCAAGAAGATCTGCGAAAAGTGCAAGGTGATTCGTCGTAACGGACGCGTCATGGTGATCTGCGACAACCTGCGTCACAAGCAGCGTCAGGGATAACCACCGAGCATTTCGCACGTCGGCTTGGCAACAGCTAGAAGATGACCTCCCAGCACCAACCGCGACACACGCGTCACGGCATACCCCCGGCACGGAGGCCGGGGCCCCACTGAGTTTGTTGAAAGACGCTTCACACCCCAGCGGTGAGAAGGACACAGGGGACGGACTGGGAGCAGACCTCCGGACAAGAAAAGGAAATGCCACATGGCACGTCTCGCAGGTGTGGATCTGCCGCGCGAAAAGCGCATGGAGATCGCACTGACTTACATCTACGGCGTCGGCCGTACCCGCTCCAAGGAAATCCTCACAGCGACGGGCGTCAGCCCCGACCTGCGAAGCAAGGATCTCGGCGACGACGATCTGCGCAAGCTCAGCGATTACATCAACGAGTCCCTCAAGGTCGAGGGCGACCTGCGCCGCGAGGTTCAGGCCGACATCCGTCGCAAGATCGAAATCGGCTGCTACCAGGGTCTTCGCCACCGTCGTGGTCTGCCCGTCCGTGGACAGCGCACCAAGACCAATGCGCGTACCCGTAAGGGACCCAAGCGCACCATTGCCGGCAAGAAGAAGGCGAAGTAATGCCCCCCAAAGCACGCGGTACCGGTCCGAAGAAGGCGCAGAAGACGCGTCGCAGGGACAAGAAGAACGTCCCGCACGGATCTGCGCACATCAAGAGCACGTTCAACAACACGATCGTGTCGATCACCGACCCCGCCGGAAACGTCATCTCGTGGGCGTCCTCGGGACACGTGGGCTTCAAGGGCTCGCGCAAGTCGACTCCGTTCGCCGCACAGCTCGCAGCCGAGAACGCTGCGCGCAAGGCACAGGAGCACGGCGTCAAGAAGGTCGACGTCTTCGTCAAGGGTCCCGGCTCCGGCCGTGAGACCGCGATCCGCTCGCTTCAGGCCGCTGGCCTCGAGGTCGGCACCATCTCCGATGTCACCCCTCAGCCGCACAACGGCTGCCGTCCGCCCAAGCGGCGTCGGGTCTAGCGGGAAGGAAAGGTTTAGAAAATGGCACGTTATACCGGCCCTATCACCCGCAAGTCGCGTCGTCTGCGCGTCGACCTCGTCGGAGGCGACCAAGCGTTCGAGCGTCGTCCCTACCCGCCCGGCCAGCACGGCCGCGCGCGGATCAAGGAGAGCGAGTACCTGCTCCAGCTGCAGGAGAAGCAGAAGGCTCGCTTCACCTACGGCGTCATGGAGAAGCAGTTCCGTCTGTACTACAAGGAAGCCAACAGGACCGTCGGCAAGACCGGCGAGAACCTGCTGACCATCCTCGAGAGTCGTCTCGACAACGTCGTCTACCGTGCCGGACTGGCACGTACGCGTCGTCAGGCCCGTCAGCTGGTCACGCACGGTCACTTCCTGGTGAACAACAAGCGCGTCGACATCCCCAGCTACCGCGTCTCGCAGTACGACATCATCGACGTGCGTGAGAAGTCGGCACAGACTCTGCCGATCCAGATCGCCCGCGAAAGCTACGGCGACCGTCCCGTCGCCCCGTGGCTGCAGGTCGTTCCCAACCGTCTTCGCATCCTGGTGCACCGGTTGCCGGAGCGCGCACAGATCGACGTGCCGCTCCAGGAGCAGCTCATCGTCGAGTACTACTCGAAGTAAGGCGCAGGACGCATGTGAGTCTCCCCGTGAGGCTCACATGCGTCTTCGCCTCCACACGTGGGCGTCAAATAGCGGACGCCCGTACAGGAGGAACACACAATGCTCATTTCACAGCGCCCGACGCTGACCGAAGAGGTCATCGCCGACAACCGCTCGAAATTCGTCATCGAGCCGCTCGAGCCCGGCTTCGGTTACACACTCGGCAACTCGCTCCGCCGCACCCTGCTGTCGTCGATCCCCGGCGCTGCTGTCACCAGCATCCGTATCGACGGCGTCCTCCACGAATTCACCACCGTCCCCGGAGTCAAGGAAGATGTCACCGACATCATCCTGAACCTCAAGGGCCTCGTGGTGAGCTCCGAAGAAGACGAACCGGTCACCATGTACGTCCGCAAGCAGGGCCCCGGCGCTGTGACCGCAGGCGACATCGTGCCTCCGGCCGGCGTCACGGTGAACAACCCCGATCTGCACATCGCGACCCTGAACGACAAGGGCAAGTTGGAGATCGAGCTCGTAGTCGAGCGCGGTCGCGGCTACGTCCCCGCCGTTCAGAACAAGGCTTCGGGTGCCGAGATCGGCCGTATTCCGGTCGACTCGATCTACTCACCCGTGCTCAAGGTCACCTACAAGGTGGAGGCCACCCGCGTCGAACAGCGCACCGACTTCGATCGGCTCGTTCTCGACGTGGAAACCAAGAATTCCATCACCGCGCGGGACGCGCTCGCTTCGGCGGGCAAGACCCTGGTTGAGCTCTTCGGCCTCGCCCGTGAGCTGAACGTCGAAGCAGAAGGCATCGAGATCGGACCCTCGCCCGCCGAGGCCGATCACATTGCTTCCTTCGGACTCCCCATCGAGGATCTGGACCTCACCGTCCGGTCCTACAACTGCCTCAAGCGCGAGGGTGTTCACACCGTCGGCGAGTTGGTTGGTCGTACCGAGTCCGATCTGCTCGACATCCGTAACTTCGGGCAGAAGTCCATCGACGAGGTGAAGGTCAAGCTGCATTCGCTCGGCCTCTCCCTCAAGGACAGCCCCGCGTCGTTCGATCCGAGCACCGTGCCTGGCTACGACGCCACCACGGGCACGTGGAGTGACACCGACGCCGGCTCCTTCAGCGACACCGAAGGTGCCGAGCAGGACTACGCCGAGACAGAACAGCTGTAATCAGCTCGCTGGAGCTCTTACTAGGAGATTCATCATGCCCAAGCCCACCAAGGGCCGCCGTCTCGGCGGGTCGGCGTCGCACCAGAAGGCCATCCTGGCCAACCTGGCGACGTCACTCTTCGAGCACGGCCGCATCACCACCACCGAGTCGAAGGCCAAGCGCCTTCGTCCCCACGCCGAGAAGCTCGTCACCCATGCGAAAAAGGGTGATCTGGCGCATCGTCGTGAGGTTCTCAAGACGATCAACAACAAAGATGTCGTGCACAAGCTGTTCGCCGAGATCGGGCCTTTCTTCGCCGATCGCGACGGTGGCTACACGCGCATCATCAAGACCGTCCCCCGCAAGGGTGACAACTCGCCGATGGCCATCATCGAGCTCGTCAACGAGCAGACGGTGTCCAACGAAGCCGATCGCGCTCGCCGCGTGAAGGCTTCGCAGGCTGCTCCCGCCGCAACCGAGGCTCCGGCCGAGGACGCGACCGACGAGAACGTCGTCGAGGCTGTCGAAGCCGACGCGACCGAAGCCGAGGTTGCCAACGCCGACGCAGTCATCGACGGCATCGAGGACAACGACGCACACGCGTCGGACGCCCCCGAGGCCGAGGAAGCCAAGAAGGACTAGTCCTTTTGAGCTCCGCGCACGATCGAAGCGGGCCCGCCATTCCCCCAGGGGAAGGCGGGCCCGCTTTGTCGGTCCCCACCAGATTTCGGCTCGACATCTCGTACGACGGCACGAGCTTCTCCGGGTGGGCGCGCCAACCGGGTATCCGCACCGTCTGCGGAGTGCTCGAAGAAGCCTTCTCCACGGTGCTGCGGCAATCGATAGAGCTGACCGTGGCGGGACGAACCGACGCGGGAGTCCACGCAACGGGACAGGTGGCGCACTTCGACGCCGTCGACGTTCCCGACGATCACGACCAACTGGTCCGCCGAATGGCCCGGTTTCTGCCCACCGATGTTCGAGTACGGGCCATCACCGCCGTCTCCCGGGATTTCGACGCTCGATTCTCGGCATACCGCAGGCACTACGAATATCGTTTCGGCACTGCGCTCTACGGTGTCGACCCCCTCGATGTCGCCGGTGTCGTCTCCTGGCCCAGGCCCATCGATCTGGGTGCGATGCGTGAGGCATCCGCGGGATTGATCGGTCTGCACGATTTCGCCGCGTTCTGCAAGCGACGTGACGGTGCCACCACCGTTCGGGAACTGCAGCGCTTCGACTGGGAGCGCGACGGCGATCGTCTCACCGCATACGTCAGCGCCGACGCATTCTGCTGGTCGATGGTCCGTAGCCTCGTCGGTGCCATGCAGGCCGTGGGCGAAGGACGCCGAACTCCCGACTGGGCGCGGTCGCTGTTGACTCGCCGCGAGCGGGCGAGCGAGGTGGCGGTGGCTCCGGCGCACGGCCTGTCTTTGGTTCGTGTCGACTACCCGCCGGCCGACGAGCTGGCTGCCCGGAACGCGGCCACCCGAGAAGTGCGCACGGCGATCACCGATGACCGTTGCTGTGGGGGAGAGGGCTGACCGAGCGTCACCGGGTCTAGTGTCGGAGCGATGCAGCCGATACAGCTCGCCATCGTCGTCGGTAGTGTGCGTGCCGGTCGAGTGGGACCGACCGTCGCGGCCTGGGTTCGAGGTGTTGCCGCCGAACGCACCACCGTCGAGGTGGTGGACGTCGACCTGGCCGATTTCGAGTTACCGAACTCTCTCGTTCCGAGCGAGGACTCCGAACGCTTCACCGGGATCATCGATGCGGCCGACGCCTTCGTGTTCGTCACTCCCGAGTACAACCACGGCGTACCCGGTGCGTTGAAGACTGCGCTCGACACGGTGAAGTACGAGTGGCGTGGCAAGCCGGTGGGATTCGTCTCCTACGGCGGGCTGGGCGGTGGGATTCGAGCGACCGAACAGCTGCGGCAGATCACTGCCGAATTGCACATGGTCTCGGTCCGAGATGCCGTGTCGCTGCACCGGGTGCGTAAGCGGTTCGACGAGTCGGGACGGATCGACGATGCCGCGGCCGTCGACGCTCTGGGGCGTCTTCTCGATCAGCTGG
>NZ_NOZF01000146.1:0-18165 GCF_002258565.1 Rhodococcus sp. 05-2254-6 | reverse complement strand
CCATGCCCTCGGTGAGGGTGACGGCCGGCGCCGTGTCGAACACTTGCCCGACCGTCAATTCATCGAAAAATGGACTGCGTTCGGTCGTGAGACGCTCACCTACCACTGACATCGGTTACTCAACCTTCACATATCGACAACGTGAACAGCTAGAATACTGTCAGATATTTATCGCGTTGAACATCCTTGATCACTGGACCGAAAGTGCGCAGTCGCACAAGTGAGCGTCGAGCGCCCAGAAACTCATTCGGTCGACAGCGTGGGAGACTGTAAGACCATTGATGTGTCAGCCGTCAACGCGAGCACTTATTCAACGCCGACTGGAGATCACATGCCTTCCACCCCAACCAGTTCTTTCAAAGCGCGTCAGGTAACTCGCCCCCGCGATCAGGTGGAAGAGCAGTTACGCGAGGCAATCCTCGACGGGCGCTTCAAACAGGGTGCCAAGCTCCCACCCGAGACAGAGCTCGCCCAGCTGTTCGGAGTCAGCCGCCCGACCGTCCGAGAAGCACTCGGCGCACTCGTCAGTTCAGGGCTCATCCGGAAGATCCCCGGAGTTGCCGGCGGCAGCTTCGTGAATACGGTGACACCACATTCGCTGAGTCAGATGCTCAGCGAATCCATGGACACCATTGTCCGCATCGGCGCGCTGGACATCGCCGAGATCACCGAGGTGCGGCGGCTCCTCGAGATCCCCGCCGCAGAGTGGGCCGCGCGCAACCGAACAGACGAAGACATAGTGAAGATTCGAAGTGTCATCGACCTGCAGAAGAACATCACGATCGACGATCCGGAGATCCCGGAGTACGACCTTCGCTTCCACACCGCGATCGGCTATGCATCGGGAAATCGGCTGCTCGCGGCCTTCATTTCGTCGGTGCACGACGCCACCCACCCCGCCCAGTTCCTGGACGTGACGCCCGAGGTCGCGAAAAAGACGGTTCGTCAACACATCGCCATCGAGGCAGCGATCGAGGCTCGCGACCCGGAGAAGGCCGGAGCGGCCATGAGAGAACACCTGGACTTCGTGCTGCAGTACTCGCTCCCCTGCTGACGAACAAGCCGAGCCGCATGCCCATCCTTATTGTCAGACATTAAACTGACTGCTAGTTTTGGTGGACACTTCCTTTCTGGACTACATCCTGCGGCTGGAGATCACCCATGACGAACACTGCATTACAGCCGGACGGCGAGCCACTGAGAATTCTGGTCACCGGAGCAGCGGGCTTCGTCGGGTCTCATGTAGTGGAGCTTCTGGCTGCCGATTCGGACACAACCGTGATCGCTACCGACGCGGGCGGCGAGGCCATGCTGAAGGAATTGGACAGACTGGACGGTGTGACTGCGTATTCGGCAGATCTTCGAGATCCGTCCTCGATCACCTCGATGGTCCGCGACGTCGACGTGATCGTCCATCTCGCAGCTGTCCGGACGAAGGCATCGTCCTCGAACACCCGTGACGCGCACGAGGTCAACGTCGGATCCACCTACGACCTGCTGACCGCGGCGAGCGACTCCAGCGCGCGAAGGTTCGTTTTCGGGTCTTCGCACACCGTCTACGGCTCGTTTCCCGATGCCCACCGTGCCCCGTTCGCAGAAGACGAGCCGTGGCCCTGTTCCGGGGTCAACATGTACGCGGCCACCAAACTCGCGGGCGAGGCCTATTGCGAGGCGTTCGCATCGGCGGGTGGGCCCGACTATCTGGCGCTACGGCTGGGCACGATCTACGGCCCGCGCACCAGTCCGGGCTCGAACGGGTCGCTGATGACCGATCTCCTCGCGGCCGTTCGCGACGGCCGGACACCGACCATTCCGTGGGCCTCGACCGCTCAGCACGGGTTGATTCATGTTGCGGATGTCGCAGAAGCCGTCCGCCGCGCAATTTTTTCCGACGCGACAGGCATGGCGGTCAATGTCTCCGGCGTCCCGCGCACGTCCGCGGAGATCTACGGAGCCCTGGCCGAAATGGCTGGAAGTGATCCCACCGCAATAGTTTTCGACGAGAACCGGACTCGGCACCAGCTGGTGAGCCAACGTCGGATGAAGGATGTGCTGGGCTTCACGCCGGAGGTCGAACTGAAGGACGGCCTGCGCAGCGTGATCGAGTGGTTCGACACGACACTCGTGTGAAACGAGATGCGACGCCGACCGTGTGACGGTCGTACGTCGTACGTCGTACGTCGTACGTCGTACGTCGTTCGCTCGGCTGCCGTCAGAACAGGATTACGCCCTTGCCCGCGCGTTGCTTGTCGAACTCGGTATACGCCTCGGACACCTCGTCGAGCTTCCACCTATGAGTGAACAGCGCGTCGACCGGAAGGTTTTGCGCGACAATGAAGTCCGCGCACTCCTTCTGCCCCACCCAGGACATCGACCACGAGGTCATGACCGTCAACTGACGTCGCAGATACGGCAGCACGCCGATCCGGATCTCGGCGCCGACACCCACGAAACATGCACGGCCCCATCGCGCCAAGCTGTCGACGAGGTCGGCAGCGGCGATGGACGACCCGGACGTCTCGATCCCCAGTGGCACTCCGTCGGCACCTGCCACCTTCCGGACCGCCTCCGGTACCGGCCCGGCCGCCGGATCGATCGCAGCCACAGCGCCGAAGCTCAGTGCCTGCTCCCGCCTGGCGGCACTGAGGTCGACCGCGATGACGCGCGCACCCATGGCCGTCGCGAGCATCGTTGCGGACAACCCGACCGGCCCCTGCCCGAAGACGACCACCGTTCGTCCGCCGACGTCACCCACCCGGTCGAGAGCACCCCACGCGGTACCCGTTCCACACGAAATCGCCGCGCCTGCCTCGAAACTCAACGTGTCATCGAGTGGAACCAGGGTAGACGCAGGCACCTTGATGTACGGCGCGTGACCGCCATGGTCGTCGCTACCGAGCACGACGATCGGTGCGACGATACACATCTGAGACCACCCTGACCGGCAGTCCGAGCAGGCCCCACAGCCGATGTAGTGATGGATCATCACCCGGTCGCCGACCTTCGCGACGGTGTCCGAGACACCCTCGCCCACCGCGTGCACCACACCCGCGGGCTCGTGTCCGGCGATGCAGCGTCCTTCGCCATCGGTGGGCTCGGCCCGGTAGTAGTTGAGGTCGCTACCGCACAGTCCCGACGCCTTGGTGGCCACGACGACTTCGCCCTCACCCGGTGTGGGTTCCGGAAAGTCACGCAGTTCGACCTTCCTGTCGCCGAGGTATACCGCTCCTTGCATCACGTACTCCTGTCGTTCGCCATTGTCTCAACTTCGTTCATCGATCCGAGCGGGCTATCCGATGACACCGCGCTGGTGCAGGCCGGCCAACTCGGCACCCGACAGGCCAAGTGTGTCGGCAAGGACTTCGTCCGTGTTCGCCGACAAGCCTGGTGCTGCAGCAGATGTCGCATGCACGTCACCCCACCGCCACGGTGCCGCAGCGCTGAGCATGGTGCCGACGCCCGGTTGATCGATCTCGTGCACGATGCCGACCGAATCCGCGAGCGCGAGCTGCACTACCTCGCTCATATCGCGGTACGGACTCCACAGCGCTCTTGCCGCGTCGAGTGCCTGCTCTATTTCGGAGAAATCGCGCGCCATGAACCAGGGTCGGAGAACGGATTCGATCGTTTCTCGAAAGCGGAACCGCTCGCCTTCGTCGTCGAGGTCCGCACCGAACGTCTCCGCCAACGCCGAGAACACTGTCTCGGTGCCCGTGGCCCGCTGCACGGCATGCCACTGACCCGTCGTCAGCGCGACGACCATGACGCGACGACCGTCCGAGGTCTCGAAATCGACACCGAAGGTCCCGAACATGTGATTGCCCAGTCGTGCTCTGGCACTACCGGATTCGTGCGCCTCCGCCAACCACCCCATGTCCGCCACACCGGCGAGAGCCACGTCGGACAACGCCACGTCCACCTTGGACCCGTTCCCCGTCCGATCGCGATGGACCAGCGCCGCTGACACAGATGTCGCGGCGATCATCCCCGTCACGAGATCCCATGCGGGAAGCACGTGATTGACAGGTCCCACAGAGTGGCTCGGACCCGTCATCATCGGCACACCGATCTCGGCATTGATCGAATAATCGACCGCAGGCAATCCGCCCCTGCGTCCTTCGATGTGGACATGGATAGCGTCGGCACGGTGCTCGGCAAGCTGCTCGTAACGAATCCTGCTGCGGCCCACCATGTTGTCGACCAGAATTCCGCTTCCGGGACCGGGCGCGGTCACCAGTCCGACGAGGAGTTCGCGACCCTCGGGAGTCCGATGGTCGATGGTCACGGATCGCTTGCCACGGTTGAGGTTCGCCCAGAACAAGCTCGATCCGGTACGAGAGAGCGGCCACCGCCCGGCGTCACTACCGCCGGCCGGCGGATCCACTCTGATGACATCCGCCCCGAGCTGGGAGAGTGCAAGCCCGGCGGACGGACCGGCCACGAACGAGGACGCTTCGATGACGCGAACGCCTGCAAGCGGCCCCGTCACCTCACCGATCACGTTCTCGCCAGTGCCGGGTCAGCCGCGACGAGTGTGTCGGCAACCGCCGCCGACACACCTACAGCCTTGAGCTCGACATATGCTTCGAGTCCCTCCGGCCCGTTCTCCCGACCCAATCCACTGAGCTTGATCCCGCCCATCGGTGCGGAGAAACCGGCCGGACTGCCGTTCACCTCGACCGTGCCGGTATGCATGCGCCCGGCGACACGCAGGCCGCGCTGAACGTCCCCGGTGAACACCGCACCGTTGAGTCCGTAGTCCGAGTCGTTGGCCAACTCGATGGCGTGCGCCTCGTCGCGGTACGACAGCACCGACACCACGGGCCCGAAGATCTCTTCCCGCACGATCTTCATGTCGGGAGTGGCATCGACGAAGATGGTCGGCTCGACGAACCACCCGCGATCGAGGTCCTTCGGCCGACCACCGCCGAGCACGCAACGCGCACCCTCGGCCCGCCCGGCGGCGATGTAGCCCTCCACGACCGCGCGCTGACGCTCGGAGACCAGGGGTCCGATCTGGGTCTCGGGGTCCATCGGGTCACCGACGGGCATCGCCGACACCATCGCTACGAGACGGTCGGTGAACTCCTCCTGCTGCGACTCGTGCACGAGAATGCGAGTCTTGAGCGAGCACACCTGGCCGCTGTTGCGGAACGATCCCATGCGGAGCGCTTCGACAGCCTGGTCCAGGTCCGCGTCGGGAAGCACCACTGCGGCCGACTTGCCACCGAGTTCGAGAGTGACGCGGCGCAGGTCCTCGCCGCAGCGCGCAGCGATGCTTCGCCCCGCTGCCGGGGATCCGGTGAACGTCACCTTGTCCACCAGCGGATGCCCGACGAGATACGCACTCGCCTCTCGGCCTGCCGGCACGACGTTCAGCACTCCGGGTGGCAGACCGGCTTCGGTTGCCAACTCGGCCAACAGATACGCATCCAACGGCGTTTCCGGCGACGGCTTGAGCACCATCGTGCAGCCGGCGATGAGCGCGGGCACGAGTTTCTGCACGTTGATCGAGAGCGGCATGTTCCACGGAGACACGGCAGCAACGACGCCGACAGGGCTGCGAGTGACGAGAGCGTTCGCCAGCTCGGAACGTCGCAGCGAACGCCACGGGAACTCCGCTGCGATGTCGAGGGACGCGTCGATGACCTTGACCGGGTTGGCCGCCTGAATGGACCGAGATTGGGTGATGGGACAACCCATCTCGGTAGTGATCGTCGTGGCGAGGTCCTCTGCGTTGTCCAGGAACAGCTGCCTCAGCCGCTGCAGAATCTCGAGGCGGTCCTGCAGCGTGGTGCCGCGCCACTTACCGTCGTCGAAAGCACGGCGCGCAGCACGAACAGCGGTATCCATGTCGTCGACGGATCCTGCGGGTACTGTCCCGTAGACCTCGCCGGTTGTCGGCGAGATGAGTTCGGTCATTTCGGACGACGCAGGGGCGATCCACTCTCCGTCGACGAAAATCGTTTCGTACGTTGACTTCTGCATGTCCTTCAACTTCTGCATATCGAATGCCTCACGCGTCCGCGGTTGCACGTGTCGCGGTGAGACGGATGTCCCGCGCGACAAGCATGCTCTGAACCTGATTGGTGCCGTCGTAGATCTCGGCGATCTTCGCATCGCGCAGTAGCCGCTCGACACCGAGCGAGACCAGGTCGCCGTCCGGCCCCAGAAGCTCGACGCATCGCGCGGCGACCGTCGTTCCCAATGTCGTGCAGTGCATCTTGACCAACGACACTTCGGCGACGGGCTCGTCGACGCTCGAGTCCACCTGAGCGCACACGGACAGCAGCATCGCCCGCGCCGCCGTGATGTCGCCGCGCAACCGGGCGAGCTCGAACTGCAGGTCCTGCGCATGCAACGTCTTCGACGACAGCAGATCTCGATCCGCAGCCCAGGACACCACTGCGTCGAACGCTCCCTGCGCGAACCCCACGCCCTGCGCCGCTGCGCTGATCCGCGATCGAACGACGGAGCGCAGCAACAGCGGATAGCCGTCGCCTTCCTCGCCCATTCGAGCCGAGACCGGGATTCGGCAGTCCTGGAACGACAACGTCACCGTCGACGCGCCCTTCTGACCGAGCTTCTTCATGGGCGGACCCGGCACGAAGCCGTCGAGAGTCGCCGTGTCGAGCAGAAACGCTGTGATACCCGACTTTCCGAGGGCTGTGTTCACCGTGGCGAACAGAACGATCACGTCGGCGCGGTCACCGTTGGAAATGAACGTCTTCTCGCCGTTGACTACGTAGCTGTCCCCGTCTCGACGCGCAACCGTACGCATCGAACTGACATCGGATCCCGCGCCGGGTTCTGTGAGTGCGATGGATCCAATCGCAGTCGCTGCGCACAGTGCCGGGACCCAGCGCTCACTCTGCTCCCGTGTGCCCTGCAGATGAATCGGGTGAGCGGCGTGCATCTGCGTCATGTAGACGGTTGATGTCGCTCCGCACGCTGCCGAAATACGCAGCAGCGCTTCGGCGTAGGTGGAGGTGCTCGCTCCCGCGCCACCAAGCGACTTCTGCATCTGCAGAATGCCCAGGCCCGCTTCTGCCAACTCGGAGATCGCGGCGGCGGGGAATGTCCCCGTCGCGTCGATCGTCTGTGCTTCGGGAGCGATGGTGCGCGCGATGACCGAATCGACGATGTCGATGATGTCGTAGTCGATGCTGGCCCACGGTGTACTCATGTGTTCTCCTGGTGGAAGACGGGTGCGCGACGCTCTGCGAAGGATGTGATCCCTTCCTGCCCGTCGCGCGCAGCAATGGAGATGGCAGCGAGGGCCGCCTCATGATCGAGCGCTGCAGCACTGAACGCCGACCGCGCCGCATCGAGAATGTTCGCGACCCCGGTTCTGCTTCCCGACGCGATCAGCTCGGCCAGGCGTCGGGCCTCAGCGGTCGAATGCTCCGGCGGCGACGGAGGTACCGAGAGCAGACCGATCTGCCAGGCACGATCCGCGTCGACACGCTCCCCCCCGAGCATCATGAGAAGCGCCGCCGGTTTGCTCACGGACATGGCGAGCCGCTGGGTGCCGCCGAAACCCGGGATGCACCCGATGCGCGCCTCGGGGAGGCCGAATCGACTCCGATCGGACGCCACTACCAGGTGGCAGGACAACATCAACTCGAAACCGCCACCGAGCGCGAATCCGTCGACGTCGGCTATGACCGGGATCACCGAGTCGGCAATGGCTTTCATGGTTCGTTGACCGGCTCGAATGAACGCGTGCGCAGCTTCGACATCGAGCCCGCGGATCTCGTCGAGATCGGCACCGGCGCTGAAGGCTCTGTCCCCACTGCCACGAATGATGATGGCACCGAGGGAATTATCGTGTTGTGCGTCGGTGACTACGCCGAGAATCTCCCCTAGGACGGTGGAGTTGAGTGCGTTCAGTTGGCCCGGACGGGTGATCTCGATGGTCAGCACGCGTCCGGAACGCATGGTGTCGATCACGGAACCCATACGACCTCCTCGTTCGCCAACTGTGCGATCGCCGCATCGTCGAGTCCGATCTCGCTCAGCACAGCCCGGCCGTGTTCCCCGCGCAGAGGTGCCGGAATACGAGACTGCCGATCCTCCGGGTCGGACGCAAGCCGCCATGGCGTACCCACGCCGCGAAACGTACCGGCCACCGGGTGCTCGTAGGAGACGATGGCCCTGCGCGCTTCGACCTGTGGGTCGGAGACCACCTCCGACAATGAGTTGATCTGCGAGCACGGAACACCGACGGCCTGCAGTGTCTTCAGCGCGGCCTCGGACGGCATGGTCTCGAGTCGAGCTTGAAAATGTCCTACCACCTCGTCCCTCTTGGCGCGTCGATCGGCGTTGGTACGCAGATCTTCTCGTCGTCCCAATTCGTCCAACCCGAGCGCCGCGCACGCACGACGCCAGTGACCGTCGTTGCCGATGGCGACCACGATGGGACGGTCGGCTGTCTTCATGGACTGGTAGATGGCCACGACCGAGTCGCGCCCAGAGCACGGTGACGGCTCCGGCTCGCCGGCGAGGTAGCTCGCGATACGCGGTGACATGAATGCCAAATCGGCTTCGAGCAAAGCGATGTCGACGATCTCGCCCTCCCCGGTGCGTTGCTGCTTTACCAGGGCCGACGACACAGCGAACGCAGCGACCGTTCCCGCCGCGACGTCGGACAGGGCTGTGCTGACGCGTTGCGGTACGCCGTCCGCGCCCGTCACGCTCATGATTCCCGATCGGGCCTGTGCTATCAGGTCGTAGCCCGGCAATGCGGAATCGGGTCCGGTGAGACCGAAACCGGAGAATGCACAGATAATCAACTGCGGGAAAGCCTTTCGCAGAGTGTCTGGACTCAAGCCGTGCTTCTCGAGTTTGACAGGATTGATATTCTCGATGAAGACGTCGGCGGTCTCGAGCAGCTTGAACAGGACGTCGCGGCCGGCCTGTCCACGGATGTCGAGGCACATGCTTCGCTTGTTTCGGTTCACCGACAGGAACCAGGCGGCCTCACCGTTGAGGAAGGGAGGGCCCCATCCACGCGCGTCGTCTCCGCGTGTCGGTTCGATCTTGATGACGTCCGCACCCATGTCGGCGAGGTACATCGAGGTCGTCGGTGCAGCGTAGGACGACGAGATGTCGACTACCCGAACACCGGCCAACGGTCCACTCGCTGCGTTCATGTTCTTCTCCGGTTCTGTGTCTGTGTCGCTGTCACAGGAGGCAGCAGTCATGGCAGCACGGCTGCTCGAGGGCCCAAGCCGAGTTGGGCGACTCGTGCGATGTGGAAGCGTCGCCCACCTGCCCTCGACGCGATACCGATGGCATCGCGCAACAATCCGGCGATGGGGTACTCGTCGATGTACCCGTACCCACCGTGCGCCTGAACGGCATCGATGCATACTGCGACAGCGGCGCGGCCGGCGACGGCCGACACAGGTGACGAAGCGGCGCCGTCGAGGGCCAGCACCAGCAGTGCTTCGGTCTCCCTGACTCGAAGATCCATGTCGGCGACCAGGGCACGCAGGCCGACGAAAGACCCGATGGGGACGCCGAACTGGTGACGACCCATGACATAGGCCTGCGACTCGAGCACGGCTCGGCGTGCCGTTCCGACCAGCGCGGCCCCGGTGAACAGGTCCCACCGCGAGACGAGCTCGGAGGCGTCGGCGTCGGCGACGACAGAGCCGGAGGGAAAGGTCACCGAGACCAAATCTGCCTGCGCCAGACCGGATCGCTCGCTGCCAATTGTTCCGACCGAATCGAAAGGCGCTGCGAACACCGATCCGGACTCTGCGTCCCACACCACTGCTCGCTGCGGTTCGAGTGCTGCCGACACGACGGTCGCGGAGCCGGCAAAGGCCAGTCCGAACGACGAGCCGTCCGGTCCTGCGTCGCGGCCGACGTGGTCGGCGGCGTATCGGCCGGCGAGCACGAAGGCGAGTGACGGAGATGTCTGCGCGACCACGCGGACGGTATGAGCAAGCCAGTGCACGCCGTCCGCCTCGTCCGCGACATCGCGCGCGAGATCGAGGAGTCCGGTGCTGTCCAACGCTCCGCGTGAGGCGCTCACCGAGTCGGACGAGTCAGCCACGGACGACGCAACCTTCGTCGCGGTCGTCATGAACGCCTCCAACTCGGGGCTCAGGGCGGTCATCGGTTGAACTTCGATCGGTCGGGCTCACGGCGCTCTTCGAAGGACTCCGACATCTCGGTGGCCTCCTGAGTGCTGCGATATGCAGTGAGCAGGAGGTCGTGAGCCATGCGTGCCTGCCCGACCACACCGGTGTGCCGTCCGGAGAATGCAGCCTTGAGTGCGCTCAACGCGAAGGGGCCACGACGGCGAAGCGTCTGCGCCAGCTCGTGTGCATGTGCGACCGGATCGTCGGCGATGTCGTTGATCAAACCCATGTCCAGCGCCTGCTCAGCGGAGTACTTGCGGTTCAGGTACCACATTTCCTTTGCGCGCCGACGCCCGATCGTTTGTTCCAGGTACCACGTGCCGTATCCGGCGTCGAAGCTTCCGACCATCGGCCCGACCTGACGAAAGATCGAATGCGGCGCAGCGACGGTCAGATCGCAGACGACCTGAAGGACGTTGCCGCCACCGACGGCGAAGCCGTTGACAGCCGCTATCACGGGCTTGGGCATCGTGTCGATGAACTCGTACAGGTCGATCACCGGCATCACGCTCGAGTAGTCGAGTGAGCTGAGCTCTTCGTGCTCACCGCCGATGCAGAAGAACTTGTCGCCGGTCCCGGTCAGCACTGCCGCATCGATGGTGGGCGTCTCTCGCACCATGCGGAACGCGTCGAGCAACTCGCGTGCGGTGGTGAAACGCAGCTTGTTCGCGTTCTCGGGGCGGTTGATCGCAATGGTTGCCACCCCCTCGTCGACGGAGACGACAATGTCTTCGTAGGTCATAGCGGTACCACTTTCTGTTCCGGTCCAGAATATCGTTTTGTAAGACATTTAGTCTGATACTTTCTTTACAGCAACGTACATTGTCATACAGATAGAAGCAACAAGATTTGTCCGGCGCGCGGCCCCGCCAACAACTTCCGGGAGACACACATGACCACAGCATCCACCCCGATCTGCGTTGTGGGCGCAGGAACGATGGGGCGTGGGATCGCGCAGACCGCGCTCTCCGCGGGCCACTCGGTAACACTTGTGGATCCGCAGGAAGCACAGCTGAAGGCCGCGACCGACGACATCGGGACCCGGTTGGCGAAGCGGCAGCCTGCCATCGCGGCTTCCCTGGACAGTCTGCTGAACACCTGCACGTCGATGGACCTCGCTCCCCAGCATCCGAACACGGTGGTCATCGAGGCCGTCCTCGAGTCGCTCGACGTCAAGGCCGCGGTCTTCACCGCGGCTGCCGACCACTTCGGCCCTCAGTGCATCCTCGCGACGAACACCTCGTCGCTGTCCGTCTCCGAAATCGCCGCCCGCTCCCCACTCCCCAGCCGAGTCGTCGGCATGCACTTCTTCAATCCGGTGCCGGTGATGAAGCTGGTCGAGGTCGTCACCGGGCTGCAGACCGACCAGCAGGTTGCGGACGACATCGACACGCTGGCGGTTGCGTGGGGCAAGACGGTCGCGCGGGTCACCAACGCACCTGGCTTCATCGTCAACCGGGTCGCGCGCGGCTTCTACGGCGAACCTCTTCGGCTTCTGCAGGAATCCGTGGCCTCTCCCGCCACACTCGACGCGATCATCCGCGGCGCTGGCCAATTCAGGATGGGCCCGTTCGAGCTCATGGATCTCATCGGCAACGACGTCAATGCCGCCGTGACGAGGACCGTGTGGACGGCCTTCAATTTCGACCCCCGCTTCGAACCGTCGCGCATCCAGGACGAGCTCGTTGCGGCGGGCCGCTACGGACGCAAGCGTGGCCACGGCTTCTACTCCTATGCCGACGGTGCCACCGCGGACGCCCCCGCGCAGGTGGTGGCCGGGGCACTGCCCGGTGAGTCGATTCGACGAGGCGACAGCCCCGAACTCGACACTCTGGTGGAGCGAGCGCGCGTCGCGGTCACACGCGAGGAAACGGCACTGAGCGCGCGGGGCGAACTGGTACTCGACGGAACCGTAGTCGTGATCACGCGTGGCCGAACCGCGCGTTCCGAGTCGGCCGAGCGAGGCGGCGTACCCGTCGTCGTGCTCGACCGCTGCATCTCGGTGGCGTCCGCCACCGGTATCGCGATCGCATCCTCGCACCCCGAGGTGCTCTCGACCGTTGCGGCGATGCTCGAACGTGCAGGCATCGCCGCCCACCCCGTGTCCGATGTGCCGGGACTCGTGCTGGCTCGAACTTTGGCAGTCGTGGCGAACGAAGCGTGGGAGACCACCATGCACGGAGTGGCTACCCCCGACGACATCGATGTCGCCATGATGCTCGGCACGAACTACCCTGCCGGCCCGTTCGAATGGACGCGCGACTGGTCGCGGGCCGCAGTACTGGAACTGCTCGACGCGCTGTGGTCGAGCTACCACGACACCCGGTACCGAGCCAACCGCCTACTACGCGATTGACGGGAACCCGACATTCGGCGGTCTCGATTGCGAGGTTTGCGTCGCCCCGGCGGTTCACGGGAGGCGATTTCCAGACGATACTATGATCCATGACACAGTCGAGCGGAGCGTCGCGGCTTCCCCGACCCGAGATCGACGCCGAACTCCGGGCTGGGCTCGCCATCGTGGGTGGAGTCTTCCCGCCGACGATCACTCCTGACCTCATCGCCTTCATGCGGCGGTCGTACGCGTCGCCGCCCCTCCCCGACATCCTGCAGGGGCACCTCGTGGACCACCTCGAGCACGTGGTCCGCGGCCACCTCGGCGACGAGATCGTCGTATCGGTATTTCGCTCCCCCGCCACGGCGGCCCGCGGCCGGTGATCCTATACGCCCATTCGGGAGGGCTCATGTTCGGCGACAGATTCAACGCGCTGGCACTGAACCTCGACTGGGTCGAACGCCTCGGTGCAGTCCTCGTGTCGCCGGAATACCGGTTGGCACCGGAGTTTCCGGACCCGTACGCACGCGAAGACCTGTTCTCGACACTGCGGTGGATCGTAGACAACGCATCGCCCCTTGGGGTGGACACCTCGCGCATCATGGTTGCCGGAGCCAGCGCCGGCGGCGGCCTCGCGGCTGGACTCGCTCTTGCTGCGCGCGACCGCGGCGGACCACGCCTGTGCGGTCAGTTGCTGATCTACCCCATGCTCGACGACCGCGGAACTGCCGTATCGACAAAGCAATTCGATGCCGTGGGCGTCTGGGACCGAGTGAGCAACGAGACCGGATGGCGCGCGGTGCTCGGCGAGCAGTACCGGACAGACGACGTCTCGCCCTACATCGCCCCGGCCCGCGCAACGGACCTCGCCGGCCTTCCACCTGCGTACATCGACGTCGGATCGGCCGAGATCTTCCGGGACGAGGCCGTCGACTATGCGACCTCCCTTTGGCACGCAGGAACCGACGCAGAGCTGCATGTGTGGAACGGCGGGTTCCACGCCTTCGACATCTTCGCTCCGCACACGACTCTCGCCCAGGGCATGATCCGCACCCGCAACGCGTGGGTCGAGAACCGCCTCGCCGATTGATTTTTCGCTCATCCCCGAGAAAAGGAGAATCAGCATGACCGCATCACAGGTCGACCGCTCGACCTTCGAATCCGCAATCGACCCTGTTCTGAACAACGCTCCCGCATCGGTACCGGGCGTCGTCGCCGGCGTCACCGACAGGAACGAGACGTTGTATCTGAAGGCTTCCGGGTACCGAGACGTCGGTGCGAAGAGCAAGATGACCACCGACAGTGTCTTCGCGATCTTCTCGACCACGAAGGCGTTGACCGGAGTTGCCGCGTTGCAGCTGCGAGAGCAGGGACTGCTCGACTTCGACGCGCCCGCAAAGGAATATGCGCCGGCACTGGGCGAGGTGCAAGTGTTGGACGGGTTCGACGACGAGGGCCGACCCGTACTCCGTGCACCCAAGCGTGACATCACGACGAAGCATCTGCTCCTGCACACCGCCGGGTTCGGGTACGACTTCTTCAACGAGAAATACAACCGCCTCGCGGTCGAGCACGGCCAGCCCAGCATCGTCACCTCGAGCCGTAAGGCCCTGCAGACTCCGTTGCTGTTCGATCCCGGCGAGCAGTGGGAGTACGGCAGCAACATCGACTGGGCGGGGCAAGTGATCGAGGGGATCACCGGCAAGAGGCTCGGCCAGGTGATGCAGGAACGCATCCTGGCGCCGCTCGGCATGAACGACACCGCGTTCACCCTGTCGGACCGCACCCGCGATCGCGTGGCGACCATGCACCAGCGGGAAGCCGACGGTGCACTGACCCCCACGGACTTTGCGCTCCCCGACCCCGAGGTGGATATGGGTGGACATGGCCTGTATTCGACTGTCGGTGACTATCTTTCGTTCATCAGGATGTGGCTGAACGACGGGGCGTCCGCCTCGGGCGAGCAGATCCTGCGGCCCGAGACGGTTGATTTCGCACTGCAGAATCACCTCGGTGATCTGAAAGTCAAGATGCTTCCCGGGGTTATCCCGTCGCTCAGCAACAATGCCGAATTCTTCCCCGGCATGCCCAAGTCCTGGAGCTACACGTTCATGATCAACGACGAAGACGCACCCACGGGCCGACCAGCCGGAAGCAACGCCTGGGCGGGACTTGCGAACCTGTACTACTGGATCGATCGGCGCAACGGAATCGGCGGGTACTGGGCCACCCAAATCTTCCCGTTCGCCGATGCGGGATCCGTCGGCGGGTATCTCGATTTCGAGAAGGCCACCTACAGCGCTCTCCATGGCTGACAATGGGTAGAACACGATAGAGAGCGGCGGAAGGGGCCGAATGCAGGAGCTACTCGGCAAGATCTCGGCACTCGACCCCGACGCGAGCCTCGGAATTCGTGTGATCGCCTGTTTCGACGAGCTCATCAGAGGAAACGTCAACAGTCGTGCGCTGCTCAGCACCGCAGCGTCGCTCGCAGGATGCCCCGCAGGGCTGCAGGTGGACGACCCTGCACGAACGATGCGCATGACACCCGGCGGTGAAGAGCTCGACGGTCCGGGACCCGGCACGGTGCTTTCCTACGAGCTTCCCGGTAACGCCGAGGTGTGGCTGGAACGGCAGGGCGCGCCCCACCCGAACGACGCCATCATCGTCGAGCGTTTGGCTCTGTCCATCGGTGTCAGGCTGGGCATGGAGCGCCGCGACCTCGAACCCCGTCGAGACCTGGGGACCGCCCTGGACGCGCTGCGAGACCCAATGGAGCGTCGAGCAGCAGCAGAACGACTTGGCCTGAGAACAGGACAGTCCTACCGCATCGTGGCTGCGCCGCTGTTCGCGGTGTGGCAATCCCATCCGTCCGGGGCCGGCGACGTGGTCAACACCGCGTACGGCGCGATCCACATCGTGGTCGTCGACGCGCACGCCGACCGCCTCGACGTTCGCCCTTCGGGTGCTGGAATCGCGGTGGGGATCGACGATCTGGACTTCTCGCTACGCACGGCGATGGTCGCTCTCCAACTGTGTGACGGGGACAAAGAACCGTTCGTCGACGCGGATCGATACACCGGGATCGTGGAGTTGCTCGCCGATTCCTCCGAACGCCGAGCGGGACCCGACGTGCGCGCGATCGCGGACGTGATGAACCACCCGTGGGCGCGGTCGACGCTCGACGCTCTCCTCGACGCACCGTCGATCCGTCAGGCTGCCCGCCTTGCCGGGGTCCATCACAGCACCATGCAGTCTCGGGTCGATTGCGTGCAGGACATCATGTCCTTCGATCCGATGTCCGGTTACGGCCGAATTCGTCTTGGACTTGGGTATTTGCAGTACCGACTGGCCACATCACATGTCCTCGAGCTGCCGCCACCGATACATCACTCGGGCGGATGATCAGGCCGTGTAACGCTCCATGACCGCCAGAATTCCGGCCCGGACATCGGGGCGGGCGATCAGCGAGATATTTGCCGCCAGGCTTGCGCGAAGGGCCATGTCGAGCTCGACGGTGGACCTCGTACGAACGATCTTCTTGACACTCGCGTACGTAGCCGACGGCCCTTTCGTCATCTCTCGGGCCACCTCGATGGCTCGGTCGGACAGAGCGTCGGGTTCGCATACCTCACTGACCATGCCCAGTGCGAGAGCCCGGTCGGCAGTGATGAACTCGCCCGTCGCAAGCATGCGCAGCGCGGCGGCCGGACCGATGAGAGACGGTAGGAGGTACGCACCGCCCGCTACCGGAACCATACCGAGATTGACGTAGCTCTCGGCAAATCGCGCCCTCGACGACGCAAGCCGCACGTCACAGGCGAGCCCGAAGTCCAGACCTCCTGCAGTTGCGGCCCCGTTGTATGCAGCGACTACCGGAACCGCTGCACCCCAAAGCAATCGAACGGTGTGCTGCACGGCAGGCATCCAGGTTGCGGCGAGGTACTCCATCAACCCATCCGGACCGTCGGCGTTGTAGACGTCGTACATCTCTCGAACGTCAGCGCCAGCGCAGAACACTTTGCCGGTACCGGTGAGCACCACAGCGGAAACCGAGTCGGACTCCGCGAGTTCTGCCACCGCTTCGCCCATGCGTCGCACGACGTCCGGGGTCACCGAATTTCCTCTGTCCGGCCGGTTCAGTCGGACAGTTCCGATTTCTTCTGCCACCGATACGACGATGTCCGTCACGTCATTTCTCCACTCTGGTCACGTTGGCCGGCACACCGCTCGGGTCCGCAACCCACGACTGCACGATCTTCTTGATGTCGCCTCGCGCGATCTTCGACTCTCCCGAGGCGCGTGGAATGGGATCCGGTGACACGAATATGTGACCAGGCCGCTTGAATCCGGCGAGGTTGTTCTTCAGCCACGCGTCGAGGTCGGCGCCGACGGACTCCCAGGGCTCGGACAGGTGCACGTATGCCGCCGGAGTCTCCCCCCACTTCGCGTCGGGAACACCGACCACCACGGCTTCGCGGACGGCTGCGTGCTTCTCGAAAGCCCGCTCGATCTCCACCGGTTGAATGTTCGTACCACCGGTGATGATCGTTTCGCTCGCGCGACCGACGATGTAGATGCGCCCCGACTCGTCGAGGTGACCGAGATCGGAAGTGCGCCACCACCCGTCGGGAAGCAACCGTTCGGCGTGCTCGTCCTCGGAGCCGAGCAGTGTGCTCGCGACGCTCGGTGTCCTGATCACCAGTTCGCCGTCGACACCCGGTTCAGGACTGTCGAGGACCACGCCGTCGGTGTAGACGGAGAACTCCACACCGGGAACCGGCCGCCCGATCGACGCCCAGAGTTCGCGCTGCTTCATGTCGGTCCGCGACAGCAGCGTCGTCGATGCGGGCGCTTCCGTCTGGCCCCAGCACTGAATCAACGCGTCGGTGTGTTCCCCCACCACCTCGAGCGCGGGCAGAGCCGCCGGCTCACCAGCGAGCATGAGGCAACTGAGCGACGACCCTCGCAGTGCGGCCAGTCCTGCGAGCGTGCTCATGCGTCGCAGCATCGTCGGGACCGCGAACATCCAGGTGATCCCTCGCCCGACGATCACATCGAGCATCTGCTCCGCATCGAAGCGGTCCATGAACACGTTGGTGCCGCCGCAGAGCAGGGTGGGCAGAACGCTCCAGCCACCGGCGTACACCAGCGGCGCAACTTGCAGCGTTCGCGGCCTGTCGACCGGTCCACTGCTGCTCATCACCCAGGTGTTCCCGAGGATCGCCGCACGAGCACCTCGATGAGAGATGGCTATCCCCTTGGGTTTTCCGGTGGAGCCGGAGCTGAAGCGAATGTGATAAAGGTCGTCGGGACCGGTCGCGGCCTGTACGGATGTCGGTGCGCCGCCTGCGACGATCCCGGCGAACATCAGCCATCCGTCCCGTGGCCCGATGTGCACTCGCAGGATGTCGGCGCCGTCGAGAACCTCGTCGAGTACGTGGTGCTCGAATTCGCTTTGCTCAAAGCAGGACTCGTCAAAGTTCCCCTCAATCATCGGTTCGCTCCGAACGAGCTCCGTCGGTGCATCGAATTGGCGGACGTTCGTCTTGTCGTGGCCGACGACGCATCGTCTGCCGTACTCGACGAGGTTCTCGACGGCGCCGACATCCTGCGAGTGCACATCGGGCCACGGGACGGATGGCTGATGTTCGCCGGGATCGTCGCAGGCGGCGC
>NZ_NOZF01000039.1:0-18320 GCF_002258565.1 Rhodococcus sp. 05-2254-6 | reverse complement strand
ACGACACCAGGGCATTGTTCGACAACACCATCGCGGCCAACCCCGAATTCGCCGACAAGACCGTTGCCGTCGGCACTCTCTACAGCGGACAGGTCGGTGCCTACGTCCGCGGCGACACCCGCGTCGACTTCCTCGAATCACTCGGCCTGACCAACACTCCGGCCGTCCAGGACCGCGCCGAACCCGGAGCGTTCAGCATCGAACTGTCCGAGGAGAACATCTCCGCACTCGACGCCGACCTCACCGTCATGTTCCCCATCGGCACCGGACCCGAGGTGATCACCGACAACCCGTCGATCCAGGGCCTTCCGTCGGCACGGGACGGACGCCTCGTGGTCCTCGGTGACACCGACCTGTCCGCTGTAGAGAGTGCCGACGGCAACGGTCTTGTCGGCGAATTCGGGGTTGGCCGCGATGGTGTTGTCGAACAATGCCCTGGTGTCGTCGACGAGCTGCTTGCCCTGGTCGACCTTGCCCAGTGCCTGCGCGACGATCTCGGTCTGCCCGTCCCAGGTGGTGCCGTAGGCGACGTCGGTTCCCGGAGGTGCCGCGACGGTCGGTGCGATGTCGGACAGGTCGTCGTAGACGGCCTTGTCGTTGGTGCTGCGCGTCCACAGAATCAGGTCCGGTTCCAAAGCCGCCACCGATTCCATGTTCACGTCGAAGGTGCCGACGATCGTGGGGTCGGTGTCGTAGGACTCGTCGACCCATGGACCGAGGCCGTTGCCGCCGACGCCGAGCCAGTCACTGGCTCCGACGGGTTGTACACCGAGGGCGAGCGCAGTTTCGGCATCGGACCAACCGAGTGCGACCACTCGCTGCGGGTTCGCAGGGACTTCGACGTCGCCGAACATGTCGGTGACGACGACACCGCCGGCCTGGGAGGAATCGGCGCTGTCGCCGTCGCCGGCGTCGGAGCTGCATGCGGAAAGGGTGAGAGCGAGGGCCAGGACTGCCGCAGGCAGGGCCAAAGAACGAGAGATGCGCATAGGGCACGCTAACCTATCAAGCGCTGAAATGCTCCACGATCTTCGCGCAGAAGGCAGGCAGGTCGTCCGGGTTTCGGCTCGAGATCAGATTGCCGTCGACGACCACTTCCTCGTCGACGACCGTGCCACCGGCGTTGCGAATGTCGGTTCGGATGCTCGGGTAGGACGTCAATGTCCGGCCCTTCAGAACGTCGGCTTCGACGAGTGTCCAGGCCCCGTGGCAAATGACGCCGACGGGCTTGCGGGCTTGTACGAACGAGCGGACGAACTCCACGGCATCCGCGTCGACGCGAAGTTGATCGGGGTTGGTGGTTCCGCCGGGCAGGATCAGCGCGTCGAAGTCGTCGGCCGAGACGTCGGCGACGACGCTGTCGACGGTGAAGGTGTCTGCAGCATTGACGTCACCCTCCATGGCTTGGATGTCGCCGTGGTCGAGCGAGACCAATGTGACTGAGGCCCCGGCATTTTCGACTGCTTCGCGGGGCTGCACCAGCTCGACTTGCTCGACGCCGTCGGTGGCGAGAATCGCGATGCGGCGTCCGGTCAATGTTTCGGTAGTCATACCCTCTCGGATGTCCGACCGGGCCTGATCTCAAACTGACGAGCGATGGTACGAATGGAGACATGAGCGACTCACCCATCGAAACCCCGACCGAGGATCGCGTCGAACAGAATCTCCCGATCGCGGACGAGCCGGACGAGCCGAACGCAGATGATCTGCCCATCGAGGCCGACGCCCGTGACGTGCTGGATCAACGAGCAGAAGTGCCCGTGGACGACGACGGGTACGACGAGCGCTAAGGCGTGTTCGGCTCCTCGTCGACCAACGGATGTGGCTGTGACTTGAATTTTGCGGGGGAGCCGTCGGCCATCGCGACCCCGTGGATTCCGCCCCACATCATCATGCAGAGGTAGTCGATCAAATCGTCTGCGGACATCGACTTGTTGGAGATCCACCAGTGCGTGGCCAACTGGACCGCGCCGACGATGGCGAAGGCCCACGGCACCGAACCACCGGAATCCATTTCGCGTTGCCGTAGGCGTTCACCGAGCACCGTGGAGAGCAACTCGGCGATCATCCGCTCGGACTCGGCGACGACATCGCGGTTGTTGCCGGCGTTGTTCGCCATGACGTAGAGGTAGACCTCGGGATCGGTGGCCACCGTCTCGACATAGGCGGTCACGACGATGCGGGTGAGCTCGTACTCGTCGAGTTCGTGGGCGATCGCCGAGTAGATGCGCGGAGCAAGCGTGGTCTCGACGTACCGAGACATGGTGGCGCTCGTCAGATCGTTCTTGTCGGTGAAATAGCGGTAGAGCACCGTCTTGGAGATACCGATCTCCGACGCGATCTCGTCCATCCCGATCTCGCGGCCGCGCAACCGGATCGCGGCCAACGTGCCGTCGACGAGCTCTTCGCGGCGGGCGATCTTGTGCTCACGCCACCGACGTTTTCGGCCGTCCGGCTTCTCGACCTTCGGCTTGTCCTCGCTCGGCTCGGACTCGTCCAGCTTTGCCTCCGTCGTATTTCTCGCCACAACCCCACCCTATGCGCCTTGTCCGACACCATTGCAGGCTGCGTCCGGTTGGTCTGCCGAGATTCTGGGCACAATGTCGGTTGTGCAGCTCATGAACTTCGACGACGAGACCAAGCGTCGCGACCTCCGCAAGATGAAAACAGTCGCGACGGGCTTTCTCGTCTTCGCGTCGATCGTCTACCTCTTCTGCCGGTGGCAGGAGTCGACGGGTGCCGGTGCATGGGTCGGCTACGTCCGCGCTGCGTCGGAAGCGGGCATGGTCGGCGCACTCGCGGACTGGTTCGCGGTGACGGCACTGTTCAAGCACCCGCTCGGTATTCCGATCCCGCACACGGCTCTGATCAAGAAGAAGAAGGACCAGCTGGGCGCGAGCCTGAGCTCGTTCGTCGGTAGCAATTTCCTCGCTCCCGAGGTGGTGTCCGAGAAGGTCGCGTCGGCGCAGGTTCCGTTGCGGCTGGGTACCTGGCTCGCTCAGCCCGACAACGCCGAACGCGTCGCGGCCGAGGCGGCGACCGTGTTGCACGGCGTCGTCGACGTGCTCAACGACGAGGACATCACCGCCGTCATCGACAGCACCATCGTGCGGCGTCTCGCCGATCCGCAGTGGGGCCCGCCCATCGGCCGGATCCTCGACGAGTTGCTCCGCGAGAACCGTCAGCTGCCGTTGATCGACATGCTCGCCGAACGCGCTCACCAATGGGCGCTTGGCAGCCAGGAGATGATCGATCGCGTCGTGGCGCGGGACTCGCCGAACTGGTCGCCGAAGTTCGTCGACACGTTGCTGGGGGAGAAGGTCTACAAGGAACTCGTCGAGTTCACCTGGAAGATCAGGTCCAACCCCGAGCACGACGTGCGTCTGGCCGCCAACAAATTCTTGGTCGACTACGCCAACGATCTGCAGCACGACCCGACGACCATCGAGAAGGCGGAGAAGCTCAAGGCGCAGATCATGGGCCGCGAGGAGATCACCGGGCTCGCGGCAGCGACCTGGAAGGTGGCCAAGCGGCTGATCACCGAGTCGGTCGACGATCCGACGAGCACGCTGCGCACCAAGATCAAGGAGAACACCGTCAACCTCGGCGTGCGGCTCCGCGACGACGAGGAGCTGCGCGGCAAGGTCGACGGTTGGCTGCTCGGCGGAGCGAGCTACATCGCCGCGAACTATGCCGACGAGATCACCACGATCATCGGTGACACCGTCGCTCGGTGGGACGCCGAGGAAGCGAGCAAGAAGATCGAACTGCAGGTCGGACGCGATCTGCAGTTCATTCGAATCAACGGAACCGTCGTCGGATCCATCGCCGGACTGGCGATCTACACGGTCTCGGATCTCATCTTCGGACACTAGTGCTAGCAGAGTGCTTGCAATAGTTAGCACCCTTCGGTACCGTCCAGTAGGACACCGAAAACAGGAGGCCGAGATGGCCGATGACGAGGGGGATCTGGTCGCCAAGGCGACCGAGGCGACGCAGGTGGTCGCCGAGGCGGGGGATCTTGTCGCCGCAGTCGTGACGACTGCAGCTCAGGACATCGGAAGCTACATCCGGTCGCAACGGGAAGCCGCGCAGGTATCGATGCGGCAACTCGCCAGCCGAGCCGGAGTGAGCAACCCCTACCTGAGCCAGATCGAACGCGGACTGCGCAACCCGTCCGCAGAAGTGCTAGCGCAGATAGCCAAGGGTCTGCGCGTCTCCTCGGAGGTGCTGTACGTCCGGGCCGGGATCTTGGAAGCGCGTCCCCACGGTCCGGTGCGCGAAGCTCTGCTCGGCGATGAGCACATCACCGAACGGCAGAAGCAAGTGCTGATCGAGATCTACGACTCGTTCTGTCGTGAGAACGAGTCGACGCAGGAGCCCGAACCCGACGAACAGGAGACACCCGATGTCTGATTCCAAGAACTTCGAGAACGTCAAGACCCCCATCTTCGCAGCCGTCGGCGCGGGCGACGCCGTCGTCCAGGCAGTAGCGGACGTCGTCGCTCAGGTGCGTTCACGCGCCGAGAGCCGCACCAGCGAGGTCAACGCCCGCATCGCCGACCTCTCCGAGGACGTCACCGAAGGCGTCGAGAGCCTGCGCGAGCGGCTGGCCAACCTGCCTGCAGAGCTTCCCGACGAGATTGCCGAACTGCGCGAGCGCTTCACCCCCGAAGAGCTCCGCAAGGTTGCCGAGGCATACCTCAAGGTGGCCTCCGACCTCTACACCTCGCTCGCCGAGCGCGGCGAAGAGACCGTCGAGCGCATCCGCCGCACCCCGGCCGTCGAAGAGAGCCTCGAGCGCGCCAACACCGCAGCCAACGACGTCGTCGACCTCACCGAGCAGGCCCTCGGAACCGTTGCCTCGCAGACCCGCGCGGTCGGCGAGCGCGCCGCTGCCCTGGCCGGCCTCGCGTCGGACAAGGTTCGTGAAGGTGCCGAGGAGATCTCCGAGGCCGCCGACGAGCTCGCCGAGAACATCGACGAAGCAGGCGACGAGGCCAAGGACAAGGCCGTCGAGGCTTCGGACAAGGTGAGCGGCGTGGCAGGCAAGGTCGAGGCCAAGACCCGCAGCAGCGCGAACTCGCCGATCAAGAAGACCCCGGCTCCGGCCAAGAAGACGGCTCCGGCACCGGCTGCCAAGAAGACCGCACCGGCTCCGGCCAAGAAGGCTCCGGCGAAGAAGACCACTCGCTAAAGCATTCGTAAAGAAAACGACCCCTGCGCCGCGCGGCGCAGGGGTCGTTTCTCGTACACTGGCGCACGTGAGCATCGCCGGCAGCTTCAGCTACTACATCCTGACCTTTCTCCAGATCCTCGGAGTGGTAGGCGCAGGATTCGCGATCTTCCACGCACTGCGCCAGCGCCCCGACGCCTTCCCGGCAGTGGACAAGCTGACGAAGACCAAATGGCTGGCCATTCTGTTCATCGGTCTACTGCTCATTCTCGTCTCGGGGGTGATCGGCTTCCTGGGCATCATCGGCGTCGTCGCCGTGTGCGTGTACCTCGTCGACGTCCGTCCCAAGGTCGACAGCATCCAGCGCGGACCCCGCTGGTAGGTAAGTCGCATCGACGCCCACTTCTGTGTGGGCGTACCCTCTACCGCACCCGCTCGGGGGGACACAGGTGGAGGGGAATGTCAGTGGTTTCACGCAAGGTAATCGAACGCGCGCTGCTCGGAATAGGCAGCGCGGCCGCGGCGGCCTCTGTCGGAGCATTCGTCGTTCGGCGGCGTCGCCTGCACTCGTTCACCAAGACGACCGACGTGCAGCCCGACGAGTTGCTCGAGCGTCCCACGTTCGAGCCGCACATCACCGAGGTGGTCACCGACGACGGTGCGCACCTGCACGTCCGTAGCTACGGGGACGCCGATGCCGAACCGATCGTCTTCAGCCACGGGTGGACCTGCTCGGCCGATTACTGGTACCCACAGATCAATGCCCTTGCCGGCCGCTACCGCGTCGTCACCTACGACCAGCGCGGTCACGGTCGAAGCGACGTCGGGACGCGACCGTTGAGCCCCGACGTGCTGGCCGACGACCTCTCCGCGATCCTTTCCGCCACGGTGGCCGAGGACAACAAGGCCGTCATGGTGGGACACAGCATGGGCGGCATGTCCATCATGGCCTGGGCCGGCAACTATCCCGAACAGGTCGACCGACTCGTCAGCGCTGTGCTCCTCGCCAGCACCGCGACCGACTCCCTGATTCGCGAAACCACCGTCATCCCGCTGCCGCAACGCTTTCCACGGGTCCCCACCCCGGTGGGCAAAGCCGTGCTCAGCTCGGCACTTCCGCTGCGGCCGTCACCGGTGGTGCGCCAAGCCATCAAGTACATCTCGATGGCACCAGGAGCGACACCCGCCGAGGTGGCGTTCTGCGAGAAGATCGTCCTCGAATGCGCCCCGCGCACCCGCGGTATCTGGGGTGCAGCGCTCACCGACCTCGACATCCGCGAGGCCCTGGCGAACATGTCCGTCCCCACCAGCGTGCTCGTCGGATCTGCCGATCGCTTGACCCCACCGGTGCACGCCCGCAAACTCGCCCGCGCCCTGGACGATCACGATCACCTGAGCAGACTGATCGTGATTCCCGGCATCGGACACATGAGCTCCGTCGAGGCAATCGACGAATTCAACACCGAAGTGGTTCGGCTCCGGAATCTCTAGATTTCAGCTGAACACCACGGTCTTGCGGCCGTGCACCAGGACACGATCCTCCAGGTGCCACCGCAGACCGCGGGAGAGCACCAGCTTCTCGATGTCGCGGCCCTGACGCACCATGTCGACTACCTCGTCGGAATGATCGACGCGGATGACGTCCTGCTCGATGATCGGACCCGCGTCGAGCTCGGCCGTCACGTAGTGGCACGTCGCACCGATCAGTTTCACGCCCCGCGCGAATGCCTGGTGGTACGGACGAGCGCCGACGAACGACGGCAGGAAGCTGTGATGGATGTTGATGGCCCGGCCTGCCCAGTGCGCGCACAGCGACTCGGGGAGAACCTGCATGAACCGTGCCAGCACCACCGCGTGCGGGTCGTAGGAATCGACCAGCGACCGCACCTCTTCGAAGGCGGGACCGCGCTCGGCCGGATCCTTCGCGAACTCGACGTGATGGAACGGTGTGCCGTGTGCGGCGGCGATCGGCTCGAGTGACTTGTGGTTGCCGATCACCGCGGAGATCTGAGCGGGCAGTTCGCCGCCCGCGGCGCGGCCGAGGAGGTCGTGCAAGCAGTGCGCTTCCTTGCTGACGAGCAGGACCACGCGCTTGGGCTCACCCGAATCATGAAGTGTCCATTCGGTTTCCGGGCCGAGTTCGGCGGCCACCGCGGCGAAACGTGTGCGCAGCTCCTCGATGCTCATGTCCACGGACGACGCGCGTACGGCCTGCCGGGTGAAGAACCACCCGGTGTCGGGATCGGCGTGATAGGCGGCCTCGACGATCCATCCACCGACCTCGGCGAGGAAGGTCGAGATACGGGCGACGATGCCCGTCTTGTCGGGGCAACCGAGCGACAGAACGTAACGGCGATCCTCGGATACTGAAGAACTCATGACGCCGATTGTCTCAGGGCGTCCGCACCCCGGTTGCCACCAGTGTCCCGAGATCGATCGAATCGATTCCACGCTCGGTCAGCAGCGCGGAGAACTCGACACGGATCTGCGTCCGGGTCGCCTCGTCGAACGGTGTCAGTGCGCCCTGCATCGCGCTGCCCAGCACGAGATCCCACACGAACGACTCCGTCGCGGGAACGTGATTGGACAGCTCCACGACCTCGACATCGGTGGTGCCTGCCGCGGTGAGCCATGCGGACAGAAGGTCTACCGTCTCCATCCGCCGGATCGGGTGCTTGTCGTAACCGTCCTGCGCGAGTGGCCCGTCGTGCTCGCTCGGCGGTGAATGCGCGCCGATCACCTCGAAGTACGTGCCCGCGAACGCCTCGATCGCACCCTTGCGCCACACCGTCACCCCGACGCGACCGCCCGGACGAACCAGAGACACCAGACGAGCGAAATCCCCCTCGGGATCGGGCAGAAAGAAGATGCCGTACGAACAGGCCAACGCGTCGTAGCCGGCATCGGGAACCGTCGACGGCGGCTCCCACTCGGTGGCGTCGGCGAGGACGAAGTCGATGTTGCGCAGCGCACGGGCGGTGGCTTTCACCCGGCCCACCTCCAACAGGTCGTCGGCCAGATCGATGGCATGCACGAGACCGTCGGGGCCCACAGCCGCCGCCGCTGGAATCGCCGACGCCCCGGTGCCGGAACAGACGTCGAGAACCGCGTCCCCGGTGGCCAATTCGAGCGCGAAGGCGAGCGACTGCCCGGCCGGGCCCCACACCTGCGGCGTCAGGCCGTCGAACTCCCTGCTGGTGGCGTTGAAGGTGGCGGCGAGCGAGGCTGCGGTCATGACCGAAAATCGTAGACCGACAGGGTTACGAATGGCAGAGCTGTGAAAAGCTGGACCGCATGACACTCACCCGCGCCGCCCTCGCCGGAATGGTCGACCACACGCTGCTCAAGCCCGAAGCCACGCAGGCCGACGTGGCCGCCCTCATCGAGGAAGGTCGCGAACTCGGAGTGCTCGCGGTGTGCGTATCGCCCTCGATGCTGCCGATTCGCGCCGAGGGAATGCTCACCGCCGTCGTCGCGGGTTTCCCGTCGGGCAAGCACCATTCGTTGATCAAGGGATCCGAGGCCAGGCTCGCGGTGCAGCAAGGTGCCGACGAGGTCGACATGGTGATCGACGTCGGCGCGGCCATCGCGGGCGACTACAACGCTGTGCTGGCCGACATCGTCACCGTCCGAGAGGGGATCGCCGGAAGCGCTGTCCTGAAGGTGATCATCGAATCGGCAGCACTGTCCGACGAGGCGATCGTCGAGGTGTGCCGCGCGGCCGAGAAGGCCGGTGCCGACTTCGTCAAGACGTCCACCGGATTCCACCCGGCCGGCGGCGCGAGCGTCGAGGCCGTGCGATTGATGGCAGAGACCGTCGGCGGGCGACTGGGTGTCAAGGCCAGCGGCGGCATCCGCACCACGGACGCCGCCCTGGCCATGATCGACGCGGGCGCAACACGATTGGGCCTGTCGGGTACACGCGCGGTACTGGACGGTCTGGACTAGAGCGACTGCGTCGCATGTGCACGCTGCGCCTTCGGGTTGTTCCGCAGGCTCCACTCCTGCCTCGTAGCAGGCTACGAGGTTCCGCGCACGTGGGTTAAGCGACGAGCGAGCAACCCTCGGGAGTCGGCTGGCTCTGATCCTGCTGGGTCACCGGAATCGTGTACTGCCCGCCTTCGAGGGTGAGCTCGATGCCGGAGTCGGTGACGGTCAGCGACGTCGGAGCCATGTCCAACGGGTACGCCTGCAGGCTGTCGGTCAGCACACCGACGACCGAGTCGACCAGATCGGTGGGAATGCCGAGGCCCAGGATCGACGCGTCGACGGTCTGGACGTCGACCCTGCCGTCCACGACCTCCGGCTTGACGGTCAGATTCGCCAGAGCGCCGACGGCGAAGTCGAGGGTGCCCGCCGATGCGTCCGAGGTGACGCCGGAGACGATCGCGCCGATGCCCTGGCTCTGCAGGGTGCGGGTGATGCCGTCGGTGGACCACGAGATGTCGGCACTCGAGCTGCCGATGGTGCCGCCGGAGTCTGCGGTCTGCGTCAGGTTCAGGTCACGTGCCTCGGCCTGGACGACCATGCCCTCGGCGGGTCCGAAGCGTGCGTCGTTGCTGTCGACGGTCACCGAGGAGACCTTCTTGTCGACCAGTGAGAGCAGGACCGGCTTCAAGCCGAGACCGACCTCGACCTCGCTGCCGAGCTCGGATTCGAGCTGACCGGCGAGGCAGGATTTGATCTGCTGACGCACGAACAACTCGCCACCGATGACGGCGACGAGGAGGACGACAACGACGGAGACTGCGATCAGCGGTGCTGTGCTGCGCCTGGCTGTGGATGACATTCCTGGCAGTCTTCCCGATGATTCTGAGCAAGCTCTGTGAAACTCGCCGAACCTGTGTAGCCGGTACCAAAGTTTGTGACCTGTAACACATTGTGACGTACGCTTGCGTCATGGGTACGACAGGACCGAGCGTGCACGAACTGCACTCGTTGGCCACTCGTCAGGACGGCTATTTCACCGCCGAGCAGGCCGGTGAGCTCGGCTTCGATTCTGCGATGGTGCGCGTCAATCTGGCCACGAACACGTGGACTCGCGTCGAGCGCAACCTGTTCCGACTCGGCCAGTGGCCCCACAGCGAACTCGAAGTGTTCGCCATGTGGTGCGCCTGGTTCGGCGGCGAGGCCGTGATCTCGCACCAGAGTGCGGCCGAGCTACACGGATTCGGGCACCTCCACCCGCAATTCGTGCACGTCTGCGCATTCGGCGACCTACGACTGACCGACACCAGGCTGGCGGTTCATCGTCTGAGGCTCGAGCCGCGGGACGTCGAATCGGCTGGCACGTTCAACCTCACCACCCCGGTGCGCACGGTGCTCGACCTCGCCGCAGGTGGCATCTCGCAGATCACCCTCGACGAGGTGGTGTGCGACGCCGTCGCGATCGGTCGCGTCGACCCGCACGCGCTGTACACCGAGGCCGGAAACAGCACCGATCGAGTGGCCGAACGCGTCGAACTGGCACTGTCCGCCTGTACGTAGCCGCGAAATCGGGTGCAGCTGACCGCGCTCACCGCGGTCAGCTGCACCCGATTCACGGTGCAGGTGCGACCGAGGACCACGGGACCGTGAGCACGTTGTCTCGCATTCGTCGGCGGGGGAGTGTGATCGGGAGACCTTGTTCGGCAAGCACTTTCATGGCGGCGCGCCATCGAATTCGAGGCCCGAACGGTGCCAGCGGTGCCGACACCGACCACGCTCTGTCGGCCCGTCGAAGCAGATCGTGCACGAGCTCACCCTCGATGTTGCGATGAATCAACACCTTCGGTAGCCGCTCCGCGATGTCCGACGGCATCTCGACGTCGAACGGATCCCATGCCAGGGTCAGCGAGCGCGGCCCATCGGCGTCGAGCAACACCCAGGCGCAGCGTCGACCGAGCTCGTCGCAGGTGCCGTCCATCAGCAGGCCGCCCGGCGCCAGGCCCGACAGAATGCGTTGCCAGGCAGCAGGTACCGCATCCTCGGGATACTGCCGCAGTACGTTGAACGCCCGCACCAGGTTGGGGCGCAATCCCGCCAGCTCGAAACCGCCGCGGGCGAATTCCACGCCGTCACTCCCCGGAACGACGCGTGCGGGGTCGATCTCCAGACCGGTGACTCGGAGATCGGGCCGGACGGTGCGCAGCCGCGCGGCCAGCTCGAGGGTCGTGTTCGGCATCGCCCCGTACCCGAGGTCGACGACGAGGGGATCGGGCGAGCCCTGCAGAACGCGTCGAACATCGGGACTGTGCATCAGCCACCGGTCGCTACGACGCAACCGATTGATGCCGGTGGTGCCGCGGGTGATGACGCCTTCGGGGGCAGGAGTGGAGCCTGCGGAACGACCCCTGTTCGGTTTGCTCAGGGCTAGGCGTTCTTTTCGAGCCAGTCGGCGGTTACTTCGCCTTCACCGCGCCACAGGTCGATGAGGTTGACGAGCATGAGCTGCTCGAGTTTGCCGCCGATGAACGGCAGGAAGACCTTGGCCTCGGAGGAGGTGCGCAGCGTCGAACCGCCGTTGGTGGGGAAGAGCGAGGTGGTGCCCTTCAGCGAGCCGGGTCCGGCCGGAATCGACGCGTCGTAGTGGCCCGCGGTGACTTCCTCGTAGGCGTCGAAGTGCACGTTGCGGGTGATGACCATGTCTTTCTTCATCACCGTCTGCGCGATGTCGGGCAATTCGGTGCGCGGGATGACGTGGTGCATCACGATGTCGATTCCGGCGTCGGACACCTCGAAGCTCTTCAGCTCGTTCTCCGAGTACTTACGCATCTCCTCGATGCGCGCATCCCAGTGATCGCGACTGGAGAGCGCTGCATAGACCTGCTGCGTCGAGTGGGTGAACCGGGCGGAGTAGTTCATTCGGCGAGCCATAGTGCGCCAGGCTAGCCGTTGCCCTGCGCGGCGATCCAGTTACCGGTGAAGTCCTGCTCGTTGTCGATGAGCGAGAGCACCTGCTCGCTGATCATCGCTTCGATCTTGCCGCCGAAGATGGGGACCTTGACCTCGGTGGTGCCGGCCAGTGCGATGGTCGTCGTCTCGCCGGTGGCGTCGAGCGTGGTGGTGCCGGTGATGCGGGCCGGTGCGCCTTCGACGGTCGCTCCGAAGGTGCCGGCGGCGTGGGTACCGTCGAACGGTCCCCAGCTCTCGGTGCGTTCGATGATGAGGTCGCCCTTCTTGAACGCAGTCACCGCGGCCGGCAACTCCTCTTCGGGGACGGCCTGGGTCATGACGACGTCGATGGTGCCGTCGCCGACGGTGATGCTCTTCACGCTGGCGCTGGGGCCGCCGATCTGCTCGATGCGGTCCTTCCAGTACTGCTCGGACGTCAGTGCAGCGTGGACCTTGTCGGCGGAGGCGGGCACAGTCGAGCTGTGCTCAATGGGGCGAGGCATCCCCGCAGGTTACCGGGTGGGTCCGACGCTTGTGCGCGACCGGTAGCGTGAGAGTCCGTGCCTACTGCAATTTCGGAGCTCACCACCATTCGGGTGGGCGGCCCGGCCCGTGAATTCTGCGTCGCGACGACCGGCGACGAGCTGGTCTCCCTCGTGCGCGACGCGGATCGCGCGGAGACCGATGTGCTGGTCGTCGGCGGTGGATCCAATCTGGTCGTCGGCGACGAGGGGTTCGACGGCCGGGTGATTCGGGTGACCGGTTCGCGGCTGGACATCGACGGCGAGATCGTGACGGTCGACGCCGGTGTCGAGTGGGATGCCGTCGTGCAGGCGACGATCGATGCGGGGCTGTCCGGCATGGAGGCGCTGTCGGGCATTCCAGGAACCACCGGCGCGACGCCCATCCAGAACGTGGGCGCGTACGGCGCGTCGACGTCGGAGTTGCTGCACGCTCTCACCGTCTACGACCGACAGACCCAGGAGACTTCGGTGTGGACGCCGGAGCAGTGTGGTTTCGGAACGCATCGATCGTCGGTGTTCAAGCGGTCCTCGCGGTACGTGATTCTGGACGTGAGCTTCGCGCTGAAGAAGACGACCGAGTCGCTTCCGGTGCGGTACGCGGCGTTGTCGGAGCGTCTCGACGTGCAGATCGGTGACGTCGTACCGGTGCCGGACGTACGCGCGGCCGTGCTGGCCCTGCGCGGTGAGCGGGGCATGGTGCTCGACGCGAGCGATCACGACACGTGGAGCGTCGGTTCGTTCTTCCTCAACCCGGTACTGCCCGAGGTGCCCGAGGCCGCCGCGCACGCACCCAGCTTCCCCGACCCCGCGGGAACCAAGATCCCGGCTGCCTGGCTGATCCAGAACGCGGGCTTTCCGCGCGGTTACGGCACCGAATTCGGGCGCGGCACCGCAGCGTTGTCGTCCAAGCACGTGCTGGCCGTCACCAACAGGGGTGGGGCCACCGCGTCGGACATCATGGCGCTGGCCGCGCACGTGCGAGACGGGGTGCAGGAGAAGTTCGGCGTCACGCTCACGCCCGAGTGTGACCTCGTCAACTGCGCGCTGGGTTAGGACCGGTCGAAACGGCGCATACGATGGAGCTTTGCAAGTGAAAGCTCGTAGGAGGTAAATCAGTGCAGGTCACCAGCGTGGGACATGCGGGATTCCATATTCGGACCGACGCCGGAAGCATCCTGTGCGATCCGTGGGTGAACCCGTCGTTCTACGCGTCGTGGTTCCCGTTTCCCGACAACTCGGGCCTGGACTGGGACGCTCTGGGTGATTGCGACTACCTCTACGTCTCGCACCTGCACAAGGACCACTTCGACCCGAAGAATCTGGCCGAGCACGTCAACAAGGACGCCACGGTTCTGCTGCCGGACTATCCGGTGCTCGATCTCAAGCACGAGCTCGAGAAGCTCGGGTTCCACAAGTTCTACGAGACGACGGACTCGGTCAAGCACACGATCTCCGGGCCCAAGGGCGATCTCGACATCATGATCATCGCGCTGCGTGCGCCCGCCGACGGTCCCATCGGCGACTCGGGTCTGGTCGTCTCGGACGGCAAGACCGTCGCGTTCAACATGAACGACGCGAGGCCGGTGGACCTGGACGTGATGACCGAGAACTTCGGTCCCGTGGACGTGCACATGCTGCAGTATTCGGGCGCGATCTGGTACCCGATGGTCTACGACATGGTCTCGCGCGCGAAGAAGAACTTCGGCATCCAGAAGCGTCAGCGTCAGATGGATCGGGCGCGCCAGTACATCGAACAGGTCGGCTCGACGTGGGTGATTCCGTCCGCGGGCCCGCCGTGCTTCCTCGACGACGAGCTGCGCTCGCTCAACGACGTCTACGGCGACCCGGCCAACGTGTTCCCGGACCAGATGGTGTTCCTCGAGCAGATGCGACTGCACGGGCACGACAAGGGCCTGCTGATGATGCCGGGCACTGCCGCAACCTTCGACGGTTCCGAATTGCTCTCGCACGAGCATCCGATCCCGACCGCCGAAGCCGAGGCCATCTTCACCACCGGCAAGGCCGACTACATCGAGGCCTACGCCCAGCGTCAGGCGTCGGTCATCGCTGCCGAGAAGGCAGCCTGGGCTCCGGCCGAGGGCGAGCCCCTGCTCGAACCGATGCGAGGCCTGTTCGAGCCGATCATGGCGCAGACCGATCTGATCTGCGACGGCATCGGCTACCCCGTCGGAATCACGATGGGTGACGAAACCGTCGTACTCGACTTTCCGAAACGGATTGTGCGCGAACCGATTTCGGATGAGAAGTTCCGCTACAGTTTCACCATCCCGCCGGAGCTGGTACGCACCGCCATACGTGACCAGGAGCCGGACTGGGTCAACTCGATCTTCCTGTCCACCCGCTTCCGGGCCCGACGCGTCGGCGGCTACAACGAATTTCTCTACACGTTCTTCAAGTGCCTCACCGACGAGCGCATCGCCTACGCGGACGGTTGGTTCTCCGAGGCGCACGACGACACCGCCACGATCACGATGGGCGGCTACGAGATCCAACGCCGCTGCCCACACCTGAAGGCGGACCTGACGAAGTTCGGCATCGTCGAGGGAAAGAAGCTCACCTGCAATCTGCACGGATGGGATTGGAACCTCGAGACCGGCCGCTGCCTCACCTCGAAAGGCCACGAACTGCGCACGCGCAAACTCTGAGTTCATTCCGCAGGCTCCACTCCTGCACCTGTGATCCTGCCCCCGAAAATCAGGGTAGTTCGCAGACGCAGGTACGTTGGACAACGTGCATGAGCAGGTAGAACAGACAAAACGGACGCGCACGGTGTGGTTGATCGCCGTGCTCGTCGCCTTGGTGGCACTCGTGGCAGGCTGCACCGTCGGATCGGGCGATGGCAACTCGGGTGCCGCGGCCCCGACCACCGAGGCAGCTCCCGTCGCCCAGGTCACCGAGAACCCGGTCGCAGGTGCCGTCGACGTCAGTCCCGTCGCCCCGATCTCGGTCTCGGTCGCCGACGGAACGCTCACCCAGGTGGCGTTGACCAACCCCGATGGCAAGGTCGTCCAGGGCGCGCTCTCACCCGACAAGACCTCGTACGCCGTCACCGAGCCCCTCGGCTACGGCGTGCAGTACACGTGGTCCGGCACCGCCCTCGGCAGCGACAACAAGACCGTCGACATCACCGGGGCCTTCACCACCGTCGAACCCGACAGCCGTACGTCGGTGAGTACCAACATCGGCGACGGCCAGGAAGTGGGCATCGCCGCGCCGATCATCCTGCAGTTCGACTCGGCGATCGCCGACAAGGCCGCCGTCGAGAAGGCATTGACGGTGACCACCAACCCGCCGACGCCCGGCGCGTGGGCCTGGTTCCCCGACGACAACGGCTCGCGCATCCACTGGCGTCCCACCGACTACTGGGCTCCCGGCACGACGGTCTCGGTGGACGCCAAGCTCTACGGCGTGAACTACGGCGACGGCGCGTACGGAGCCGACGACGTCACCCTGAACTTCAGCATCGGACGCAGCCAGGTGGTCATCGCCGACGCGACCAGCCACCGCATGCAGGTGGTGCGCGACGGCCAGACGATCATGGACATCCCCGTCAGCTACGGCGAGGGCAACGAGGACCGCAACGTCACCCGCAGCGGCATCCACGTCGTCACCGAGAAGCACGAGGACTTCCTGATGTCCAACCCGCCGTTCTACGAGAACGTTCGCGAACGCTGGGCGGTGCGCATCTCCAACAACGGTGAATTCATCCACGCCAATCCGCTGACCACCGGAGTACAGGGCGCGTCGAACGTCACCAACGGGTGCATCAACCTCTCCGACGCCGATGCGCAGGAGTACTTCCAGACGGCGATGTACGGCGACCCCGTCGAGGTCACCGGAACTCGCATCGACCTCTCGGCCGCGGACGGCGACCTGTACGACTGGGCCATCGACTGGCCGACGTGGGAGTCGATGGGAGCGGCGTAGCCGCAGGTGAGCGAAAACTCGTAGCAGGGGTCGAGTTTCCGCTCACGTGCGGCGAAGCCGCTACGTGCGGGAGAAGCGCCCCGGACCGGCCTGGTCACGTGGCTTGATGATGATCTGGTCCAGGTTGACGTGCGAGGGACGCGAGGCCACGAAGCCGATCACCTCGGCGATGTCGCTCGCCACCAGCGGTGTGATGCCCTGGTAGACGGCATCGGCCTTGGCCGCGTCGCCGTCGAAACGGACGAGGGAGAACTCGGTTTCCACGGCACCCGGCGCAACCTCGGTCAAGCGAACCGGCTTGCCCAGCAGCTCTCCGCGAAGCGTCCGATGCAGCACTGCCTGAGCGTGTTTGGCCGAGGTGTAGCCCGAACCGTTGTCGTAGGCCTCGAACGCCGCAACGGATGTGATGGTGACGATCAGGCCGTCACCGGAGTCGATCAGCTTGGGCAGCAACGACTTCGTCACCCGCAATGTACCGAGCACGTTGGTCTCCCACATCCAGCGCCAATCGTCGAGGTCGGCGTCTATCACCGGGGCCAAGCCCTTGGCGCCGCCGGCATTGTTGATCAGCACGTCGACGCGGGGAATGACCGCGGTGAACGCCGCGACCGAATCCTCGTCCGTCACATCGAGTTCGAGGGCAGTACCACCGATCTCCGACGCCAACTCCTCGAGCCGGTCGAGGCGGCGGGCTCCGATCACGACGTGGAATCCGTCGGCGGCGAGTTGGCGGGCGGTGGCCGCGCCGATGCCGGAGCTCGCTCCGGTGACGACGGCGATTCGGGCATCGGGGGAAATGTGTTCGGACGAGGTCATGGCCAAATTCTATGCCCGGCGTACCCCGTGCTTTCCGATGCCCGATTGGACACCGGACGCGAGGGTGCTAATTTTGGACCCATGTCCGCCAGTGAGACCACCGCGATGCGGGTCACCTATGTGACCGCGTCCCTCGGTTCTCGCTTGCCGCTTCCTCGGGAACTGTGTTGTCCCGGCCAAGGAATCTGTCTCTAGCCTTTCCGCTACGGGCAGTCGATTCGCGTGCCGTGGTCCCTTCGTGGCCGCCGCATTCACCCTTGACCTGCATCACTTCGCTCTTCCGTCGTTGGTCCATTCACGGCGGAGGTCTGCCACTGCCGAGGATCACAACGAATGTCCGTATCAACGCTGCACCACCACACCGGCCCCACCTCCCTGCGGTCTCTGCCGAGGCCTCGATCGCGCGTTCAACTCGTCGCACCCGATCTGCGGATCGCCGACAGTCCCGCCGCGTCGGTGCTTCGAGTCGCCTGCGTCGAAGGCCCCATCTCGCGCGAACGTGCCGCTCGCGCAACCGGTTCGAGTATCGCCACGGTCAACCGTCAGGTGTCGGCCTTGCTCGCCGTCGGACTGCTCCGTGAGCGCGCAGACCTGACGGCACCCGGCGCGATCGGACGCCCACGGGTGCCGTTCGAGGTCAACCACGAACCGTTCTCGACCATCGGCATCCACATCGGAGCCGTGGTCACCGGCATCACCGTCAGCGATCTGCGCGGACGCATCCTCGGTGCCGTCGAAATACCCACGCCCGCCGGCTCTTCCGAGACAGCTCTTGCCTCCGTCACCCGTAGCGCACATGCCTTTGCCGGACGCTGGCATCGCCGCACCCCGCTGTGGGTCGGGGTGGCGATCGGTGGACGCGTCGATACCGCGAGCGGCACCGTCGACCACCCGCGGTTGGGATGGGAGAACGGCCGAGTCGCCGGCATCATCGGCGGTGGCCTGGGGCTGCCGATCTCGGTCTCCGGCCATGTCGAGGCCAT
>NZ_NOZF01000076.1:0-19187 GCF_002258565.1 Rhodococcus sp. 05-2254-6 | reverse complement strand
GGCGGCATCGGTGGCCGCAGTCGACGACGCAGAAGTCGACCGGCGGCGTCGACGGTTGCGTAGGGCCTTGTCGGACTTCGACGCCGGAACCATCGTCACCACCCACAGTTTCTGTCAGCGCATGCTCGACGGACTCGGCATCGCAGGCGAGCGCGAACCGGAATCGACGTTCGTCGAATCCGTCTCGGACCTACTCGAACAGGTCGTGGACGATCTGTATCTGCAGATGTTCAGCGGTGACGATGGTTCCGGCGTCGAAGTCCGACAAGGCCCTACGCAACCGTCGACGCCGCCGGTCGACTTCTGCGTCGTCGACTGCGGCCAGAAATGCCACGAGTGGATCCCGAGATGCGCGAGCGGTGTCCGGGTCGGCCAGGTCCCGGGCGATCGACGCAAACCTGCTTCGGGTGCGATCACGGAGTTCCTGGGTCGCGGCTCGACTGAACGTCACCAGAAGCAGGTCCGAGATCTCGGCGATCCCTTCGGCGATGTAGCGCGCGGCCAACCCCACGATCGCGTACGTCTTGCCGGTCCCGGCGCTGGCTTCGAGGACGGTCGTTCCGGTCGGCATCGGACCGAGCAGGTCGAATCCGCGGGCGGCGGTCATGCGTTCCCCATGTTCTCGGCGATCAGCAACGGATCCCACAGCTTTCGAGCGAGAATCCCGAATCGGCTCTTCTCGTTCGAGGGCTCGGTCTCGTCGGCGAGCGGGGCCGCAGCGAGCAATGCCTGGAACGACAGGGCCGAACCGTGGACGTACCGCAACGATCGATCGGTGCCGTCGCCGAAGTCGCCCCGCCAAGCCCACGTGGCCGAGTCGTAGCCGTCCTCGATGGACCCGCCACCGAACCGCTTCTCTGCGTATGCCGATGCGGTACCGGTCGATATCGGCAGCGGCGACGTCATCCCACGATCACGCAAGTCCACCAAATCTTTCAGTACGGCAACGGGATCCCCTGGGGCGCTCAGCCGAGAGCGACGAGGCGGGCGCATTCCGCTCGCGCGGCCGATGGTGACGGCGCTCCAGTCCCCTGCCTCCGATGCCGCTACCGCCAGCAACCGCACCCACGCGGCCAGCCGGTGCTTGGCGGCCAGTCGCGAGTACGACGAACGTGCCAGCGTGCGGCCGTGGATCCCAGTGACGGTGCCGGTCAGGCGTCGGCCGTCGCCGAGATCGACCGCGACGTCGATCGTCTCGGCCGGACCCTCGTGGAAGGGAGCGGCCGCGTCGGCGATGATTCCGACGATCTGCCGGATGTCGGACATCTCGCGGCGGCCCTGATGAAACGGCGGAAGGGTTCCGCGCCGCCACTCGGCGTCGGCGAATTCTCCGATGTCCCCACCTGCGAGCACTGCTGCAAGCATCCGATCACCGATGTTCCACCGGGACAACGGATCCAGCTCGATGTCCAGGCTGTCCGCCAGGTCGTCCTCGAGCTCGGGAACGCGGAAGCCGAGTCGTTGCCGCAGAAAAGCCTGCACCGGGTTCTCGACGAAGGCGATGAGTTCGGCGAGTTCGACGTCCCCTCGATCGGCCGGAGGGAGCGCGTCGGGCAGAAACGGTGGTACTGGATCGGGCGTCCGTTGCTGGGAGACCGCCCCTGCCAGGGCCACCGTGTCGAAGCTGAACGGGTGTTCGGCTTCGAAATTGTGAGGATCGAAGGGCTGCAGCGGATGCCGATGTTCGACGCTTCCGCCCGCGGTCACCTCGAGCACGTCCATCAACTCGCGCAGCGGGATCGCGGGTGGCTTGGCCGACCCGTCGACGGGGTCTGCTCCGGTGTAGAACAAGAGCAATTTTTCCTCCGCCGACATCACCGCGTCGAGGAGCAGTTGCCGATCCTCGCTGCGAATGTCTCGTTCGCCGACGGCCGGATCGCGGGCGAGGATGTCGTCTCCGTCGATACTGCCCACTCGTGGGAACACCTCGTCGTCGAGCCCGAGCAGCACCACCACTCGGTGCGGCACCGAGCGCATCGGCACCATGGTGCACACGGTCAGCTCGCCGGTTCGAAAGTTCGCTCGGGTGGGTCGGCCGGCCAGTCTTCCGGCCAGCATGGCACGCACGTCCGCGAGCCGCAGCTCGGCGGTGCCGCCGTGTTCGGTGGCGTCGGAGATCTCGCGATGTGCTTGTGCCAGTTGCCATTCGTCTGCTGTTGGCACGTCGGCGAGGAGATCGAGGGCGCGCCCCAGCTGCCGCGTCCACTCGGTCACCGATGCCGGACCGGCCAGTGCCCGGAGCACCGACGCGAGCCGGTCCACCAGCTCGGCGAAGCGGCCGGCGAGGGTGATGTCGTTGCTGTCGACATCGTCGAGAGGCAGCGCCAGGTCGAGATACTCGTTCCGAGTCTCGTCCGCGGCCACTCCCAGCAAGATGCGATCAAGCGCCGACTTGAAGGTATTCTGCCGAAAACCGTTCAGGCCATATGCTTCTCGTTGTCGAACTGTCAATCCCCAGCGGGCACCGGAGCTCGTCACCCACTCGCGCAGTCGCTCGAGATCGTCGTCGGTGAACGAGAACTTCTCGCGCACCGGACCACTGGCGGCGAAGTCCAGCAACTCGCTCGCCGTCACCCGGCCCTCCGAGAAATCCAGCACCGTGGCGATGACGTCGAGGACGGGGTTGGTACGACGCAGGCCTCGATCGGCCAGCCGCACCCGTAGCCGATGTCCGGGATGTACCAGTGCCGTCTGCCCGAAGTTCGCGCGGATCAACGGCGCGTAGGTCTCGACATCCGGACACATCACCAGCACATCCCGTGGTTCGAGCGTCGGGTCGCCGGCGAACAGATGCAGCAACGACTCGCGCAGAACTTCCACCTGCCGAGCGGGTCCATGACACGCGTGAATCTGCACCGATCCGTCGGCGAACGTCGTTCCGTCGTCGAATTCGGGAGAAGGAGGCGAATCGGCGGTGATGTCCGCCTGGATTCGGCCGAGCAGCGTGTTCGCTGCTTCCGGGCCCTCGTGATGCACGGTGTGCGTCGCCACCGACGCGATGGTGGCCTGAAGTTCTCGCACGTCTCGCGACAGACCGGCCAGCAGCGGGTGCTCGACGGCCAGAGCTGTCGTGTCGTCTCGTCGGCGCGTCACCGCCGGGATCTCGGCGAGGGTGTGCCACATCGACGGGCTGGGATGCGGAACCCAGATGTGCACGTCGCGAGCCTGCGACAGCGCACTCAGTATCGCGAGCTGATCGGTTGTCAGCCGGGTCGGACCGAACACCGACAACCTGCTCGGTAGGTCCACCGACTCCGGTGCATCCCGGAGTCGTGCGCAGGTCTGCGGCAGGCGCTCGGCTGGGCTCGGGCTGCCGATCCGCTCCCGTATCGCGGCCCACACTCGCGGTTGCCACAGCAGGTCCTCGTCGAGATCGCCGCCGTGGCCGTCGGTGAAGCGCCCGTCGAACCAGTCGCGCAGCATCTGGGGACGCTGAGATCCGTAGGTGCGAAACAGTTCTGCCACATGCGATGCCGTCGACCAGCGGCGTCCCGCCCGATGATCCTCGGAACCTGCACCGAGGTGCTTGAACAGCACTGCCGCCCAGGTCTCGGTGCGACACTCGTCGATCACCTCCAGCGCGGTCCAGAGAACCCGGCCCGGAGCCCAGGGATCATCGTCGGGGTCCATGTCGTCGACCGCAGCAATGGCGCGCGAGACCAACCGCGACGGGCTCGGGAAGTCGATGTTGGCTGCGATGCCGTCGCCATCCGAACCGCCCAATGTGCTCGACAGTCGCTGCGTGAGCCACCGCTCGACGCCCTTCGCCGGGACCGACACGATCTCGGGCACGAACGGATCGGCCAACGGCACGGACAGGATGTCGGCGAGTGCAGCCGCGAGTGTTCCGGCGCGTTCGGCGCGGTGGAGCGTCAACATCGTTGCGGTCCCCTGCCTGCTCGTATCGGTGCCCGGTTTCGGGCTCGTGACGACCCTACTCGAGCCACCGACATATTCTGCGCGATGAGTCGGGCCGTCGGATCCGGTCCATATCTGCGCAACCGACCGATACGAAGGAGAACGCGATGATCGAACATGTGCTTGCCGTGGTGGCGGTGCGCGATATCGACTCGGCAGAAGAGTGGTACGAGAAGCTGTTCGGCCGCGGACCCGACAACAATCCGATGGCGAGTCTGGTGGAGTGGCGGTTGGCTTCCGCAGCGTGGCTGCAAGTGACCGTGGATCCTGGGCGGGCAGGCTCGTCGTTGTTCAACGTTGCCGTCGAAGACATCGAGGTGTTCGTCGATGCCGCTCGTTCCCGCGGAATCGACTTCGGCACCATCGTCGATGCGAACAAAGGGGTCAGACTGTCCACGGCCTCCGATCCCGACGGCAATTCCATCACTGCGATCGGCGGCTTTCGCGAGCACTACTGATCGAGCGGTTGCCGTTCTCGCACGGGATGTAACGACGAACCCCGTCGATGCGACATGGTGAACGGAAATGCGACCGACCGGTTCGAATAGAACGAGACGGTTGCTTCCGGTCTCGCGGGTGACATCTCGGCCGCGGCATCGACACCTCTCGTGACCCGAACGGACCCTCGACATGACCAGCGCCTACCCGCCGCCCTTCCAGCGACCGGCACTCGAGCCACAGACGCCTCGCCGCCCCCTGTTCGGGAAGGTATTCGCCTGGGCCGCAATTATTTTCGGTGCATTCTTTCTGATCGGGGCAGTGTTCTCGTTCGAGTTCGGCGCGCTACTCGTCGGCGCGTTGCTGGTCGGCAGCGGAGTCGTGTACCTGCGCTCGTCACCCGCGCGGGGTCGCAAGGTCTGGGCGGTACCTGCCATAGCCGTCCTCCCCGCCCTGTTCGTGATGGGACTGACCACCACGACCGAACCCGGGACCACTACCGCCATCGCACCGGTCGCGGCCGTGCCTGCGTTGCCGACCGTCACGACGACCACCGCGCCGCCGTCGACAACCACACCGGCCCCGACCACCACCACCGCAGCCCCGACGACCGAAACAGTCGCGGCCATCGTCGAGATACCGACGACAACGGAGTACGTCCCGCTGCCCGAGCCCGCGTACATCCCGGAGCCCGTCTACACGCCGGAGCCGGTGTACACACCCGAGCCCGTCTACACCGCCCCCGCGCCGTTGGCCGCAGTGCCGTCCGCTGTCTCGTACGCCAATTGCGATGCGGTCCGTGCGGCGGGTGCAGCCCCGATCTACGCCGGGGATCCGGGGTACAGCACCAAGCTGGACCGCGACAAAGATGGCGTCGGCTGCGAAAACTGACCAGTCACCCCACCAACCGCCGCGTCAGGTTCGCGGTTTCGCGGGAGTAGGCGATCAGCATGACGAGGTCGACCGACGGCCGGGCAGCTTTGACTGCCACCACCTGCTGGGTGACTGCATCGTGCATCGGCCATCCGTAGGAGCCGCCGGAAATCAGGGGAAATGCGATGGACTTCAGGTTCATCGACGCAGCCAGCGCCAGGCTTCGGGCGTAGCAGAGTCGCAGCAGCTCCGATCTGTCCTCGTGCGGGGAGTAGCGCGGGCCGACGGTGTGGATGACACAGCCGGCACGAAGTCGTCCCGCGGTGGTGGCGACGGCTGCGCCGATGTCGAGGCCGTGGGGCAGGGTGGTGGCCCGCAGCGCCTTGCATTCTGCGAGGATGTCCGGCCCACCGGCCCGGTGGATGGCACCGTCCACTCCCCCGCCGCCGAGTAATCGTGCATTGGCGGCATTGACGATCGCATCTGCGGCAACGTCGGTGATGTCGCCCTGGACGACGTCGATGATTGTCATGAAATCTCCCTCGCTGCAATGATGTTCGTAGTGATTCGATCGAGATCGTCGGCGCGCAACCCTGGGTAACCGTGGACGATGTCGCGCCATGCGCGCGGCACCGCCGATGCGCCCCAACGCGCTCCGAGGAGTCCTCCCGCTATGGCTGCCGTGGTGTCGGTGTCGCCGCCGGCGCGGACGCACAGTTCGAGAGCGGCAGGCAGGGGCCGGTCCGAGTCAGCGGACCGATGGATCGCCCACCACGCCGTCTGCAGAGCGTGGACCACCCAGCCGTTGTTCGGGAAATCGGACGGCTGCCCCTCCTGCGCCTGATCGAGCAGGGGCTGCCAGAACTCGCGGACGGCGGCGTCGGCGGCGGCCAGAAATTCACGCACCCCGCCGTGTGTACCGCGAAGAACCGCGTATCGAATTGCGTGAGTCCATAATTGGCATGCCTCACCGGCATGCGGGTCGGAATGGGTGAGGGCACTGATCCGTGCAGCAGCAGCTCGACATCCGGCCGCATCGTCGAGGTAGGCCAAGGCGACAGGTGCGGTACGCATGAGCGATCCGTTGCCGCCGGTTCTACCCGACAGTGACGCTGCCGCCGCGGTCATCTCTGAGCCGCTGAGTGTGGTCTGCGCGAGCACGGAGCGCGTTTGATTTCCTACGTCCGGAGGGTTCTGGGCAAACCACGCGCGAAAATTCTCGGCGATGTCGTCGATGTCTCCGCCCTGCTCGAGGGCACGCGCGACGCAGAGCGCCATCGAGGTGTCGTCGGTCCATTCCCCCGGGGCCCAATCGAATGCGCCGCCGCCGACCATGGCGATCGTCGTCTCGGGTGAGGGGTATCCGAACTCGTAGCCCGCGCCCAAGGCGTCACCCACTGCCGTTCCGAGGAGAACGCCCCGCGCTCGGTCGTGCTGAATGTCCGTCAACTGCATACCTACCCCTTAGATCGATATTGAGCTAACTATAGATCATTACTGCGCTAAGCTGCAACGCATGAACTGGCGAGACCGAGACGGCAACGCGCTGACCGACTACCCGCGCCCCTCCGTGGCAGTCGATGTGGCGGTACTGACCGTCCGCGAACGGCAATTGCACGTCGTCGTGGTGCCGTCGGAGCGCGGCCCCGCGCTACCGGGCACCTTTCTGCGACCGTCGGAGACTCTCGCCGACGCGGCAGACCGCGCGTTGAGGACGAAGGCCGACTTGATCGATCTCACTTTTCACCAGCTGAGGATGTTCGACGATCCCGACCGCGACGACCGCGGCTGGGTCCTGTCGATGGCGCACGGCGCAGCAATCTCGGCTCGATCATTGGCTCCCACAACCGAATCGATGCCGATAGACGACTCCGCACCGGTGTCGACACTGGCCTTCGACCACGGCACCATGGTGACCGAGGCAGTTCTCGACCTCCGTGATCGCTACGCGCGTGAGGTCGATCCCGCACTGTTGACGGACGCGGAGTTCACCCTTCTCGAACTTCGCGAGGTGTACGAGATCGTGTTCGATCGCGCTCTGCCGAAAGACACGTTCCGACGTCACGTCATCGGGTCGCTCGAAGGGACAGGCACAACCTCGACCGCAGGCGGCGGCCGACCCGCAGAGCTGTATCGTCGCGCATCGAATCCAGCTCTTCCTGCATCTGCGGGTTCGTTCCTACTTCGCTGAGGGCACGGATCGACGAAACCGGACATGCCTACCGATAAGCTGGCAGTCATGGGATCGAAGCGGCCTGCCAACCGCGGACAGAAACGTGCAGAAAAGACCAAGGCCCGGCAACGGCGCCACCAGCAATCCCGACCGGCCCCCACCGGTGCCGTCACCGAACGCATCGCCGATCTGATCGACGGTTTCGTCGAATGGCTCGACGAGAGCGAGATGTCGGAACAATCGGAGGCGATCTCTCGACTCGTGTCGTCGACACTGACCCAGCTGGCCGGAGCCCGTAACGGCTTTTCCCCCAGTGCCTGGCTACCCGCCGATGCACACTTGCTGGTGGACGCCGCGGAACGCATCCTGCAGGACGAGTCCGACACGGCCGAGGACACCGCGGTCAATCTGGTACTCACGTCACTGCAGTACCTGACCTTCCTCGACGAGACCGATCTCTGGGACGGCACTCCCGAGGACTACTCGCACTGCATGGAGGATCTCTCGGACTTCCTCCAAGGCGACGAGCCGGACATGCTCGACGCCGACGACATCGATCTGCCCGACGTCTCGCTGGCCCAGGAACTCGCCGCGATCTCCGCGTTGCCGCTGCTACCCGCCCTCGACGACATCGTCGCGCGCGTAGCCGACGGGTTGGCGGTGGGCGAGGACGCCGACCTGCAGCGCGCGGTCGGCTCCACCCCGCTCGATCCCGCCCGGCTCGAGGTGGGTGCCGCGGTCGACTACTGGTCGACGGCGATCGCGACCGAATTGATTCGCATCGACGGTGACACCGCCAGGCCGGGCGACAATGCGCATTCGCTGGCCGGCCGAGGCGCGGAGACGGTGCACGAGCTGGTCGCCGAACACGTTCGCGTCCAGCTGTCGGGAGATGCCGGCGACCCCGATGTGTCACGGTCGCTGGCGAACACTTTCGCGGTACAGACGCTGCTCGCCGCCATGACGGACGAGCTCCCCATCAACAACGAGGGCGAGGACTACGCCGAACTCGAAGGTGAGGATCTGCGTACGGCGCAGTTGATCGACCACCGCGTCCGATCCCTCATCGAGCAGGGCATCCTCGTCAAGATCGAAGAAGTACTCGCCGTTCCGCACGCTTTGCGTCCGGCAGTGCTCGACGGTGTCGCCGAGGCCCTACCGTTCGGTGTGATCGACGAGGAGTCGCAGCACGACCCGCTCCACAGCTCGGTCGAGGATTCAGCGTCGTCGTGACGGCCCCCGCGAACACCGAGACCGTGTCGGTGGTCGCCGCTAGCGTCACCGACTGTGCGTTACGCCAACGCGATCTGGGTAAGGAGCCGACATGAGCGATTCACTCGAGTTCGACTTCGACGTCGACGCTGCCTGGATGCAGTTCCAGCGCAGACTCGGCGACTACGTCAGCGCGATGCGCGACGGCGATGCGCTGGTGATCGAGTCGCGATACGACAGCACCGACGGCGTGCCCGACACCGCAGCCTGCGTGCAGTTCTACGCCTGGGATCTCGATATGGTCCGCTGCGAGATCCCGGCGAACGAGCACCTGCATCACAGCCGTGCCATCACCGAAGAGCAGCGGGAAGCGCTCAGCGCGTTGGGGTTTCGCATGTCGGTCGATTCCGAACCGACTGCACCGCACGTGGACCGGAATCGATCCTGGTCCGACGATCTGGCCAAGACGACCGTTGCGGTGTTCCGTGACATCTGGGGTCTCCCGCATCCGTCGTTCCTGAGCTCGCGCGCCACCGGCCGATACGACGTACCGAGTTTCGACGTCGCCACCCCCGAGCCCGGCATCACTGTCGTTCCGATGTGCGTACAGCCCAAGGGCAAGGAACACCTGCAGCAACTGGTCGATCGAGCGCTCGAGCCGTGGTTCGGTTTCCCGCCGGATCACGACCCCGACGGCGACATCCCCCTGCGGTTCGTCAACGGCACCGCATACGTGTCGGTCAAGCCCACCGAGCCTGTGGTCGAGATCAATTCGACGCTGGTGCACGCCGTGTCGGGACGAACCCGCGCAGCCGAGTTGTTGGTCGATCTCAATTTGCAGCTACCCGATGTGATGCTGCACCTGGTCCAGGACTGCATCGTCGCCCAGGTGCGGGTGAGCGGCTCCCCCTTCGTCGCCGATCACTTGCTGTGGGCAGTGCGGATGCTCAGTCACGTATGGGAGCAGGTCGACGAGAAATTCGCCGAGGATTTCGGTGGAGCGCTCGGCGAACCGACGCCGCCCCCGATCGAGGCCGAGGACTTTCCGGACGGTCTGCTCGAATTGGTCGATCTGATAGCCGAATCCGCGGAGCCACTCGACCTCGACACCGTCCTCGAACGTTGTGACTCCGATCGCGATGTCGTCGCCTCCTACCTGCGCATCAGCGCCGAGCAGGAGGCGTCGTGGCGTGGCATGGCGGTCGCTGCCGATCTCGGGGACGAGCACTGCGACGTCGACGAGGCCGACCGCGAAGCCGGCAAATGGGGCCGCGCCGTGGCTGCGCTGCGCGAGGTACTGCGCAGCACACCCGAACAGGTCACGCCGGTGGTCGATCCGTCGGCGATCCAGTTGCAACTGTTCGAGACCGACGAGGTGGCCGAGGTATCCGACGAACGTTCGGACGAACAGTAGAGGGAAAACGAACTGGGTTTTCCAGCGCGCTTCCCTTTCGTGTTAACTGGGGTTACATTAACTCTATGTTCGCACCTCGTTTGGAGAAGCCATGACACTGACGACAGGCACCACGTCCGTTTCGGTCGATACCGACACCGCGGACGAGCAGCAGTACATCGAGACACTCACCCTGTTGTCCGAGGGTTCTGTTCACAAGCACTTCGACCCCTACGTGGATATCGACTGGGAGTCCGAGAAGTTCGCGGTGCCCGCGAACGATCCTCGCTGGGTACTGCCCGCGAAGACGGACCCGATCGGCGGCCACGCCTGGTACCGAGCGCTGCCGCTCGAGAAGCAGATCGAGATCGGCATGTGGCGTCAGGCCAATGTCGCCAAGGTCGGTCTTCAGTTCGAGAACATTCTGATCCGCGGCATGATGCAGTACGTGTTCTCGCTGCCCAACGGCTCGGCCGAGGCACGCTACTGCACCCACGAATCCATCGAAGAGTGCAACCACACCCTGATGTTCCAGGAGATGGTCAACCGCGTCGATTCCGATGCTCCCGGCATGAGTCGGCCGATGAAGATGCTGTCGCCGTTCATTCCCCTGTTCGCCACGCTGTTGCCCGAGTTGTTCTTCGTCGGTGTTCTCGCAGGCGAGGAGCCCATCGACCACATCCAGAAGTCGGTTCTGCGGTCCGGTGAAGAAATCCACCCGATCATGCAGAGGGTCATGGCGATTCACGTCGCCGAGGAAGCGCGGCACATCTCGTTCGCACACCAGTTGCTGCGTCGCCGCGTCCCCAAGATGTCCAAGGCCGGACGGTTCTTGCTCTCGCTGGCCTTCCCGATCACGATGCGCATTCTGTGCGACGTCATCGTCATTCCGCCGAAGAAGTTCTGGACGAAGTTCGACATCCCGGCGCGGGTGAAGAAGGACCTGTTCTGGGGTACTCCGGAGTCGCAGCACGCACTGCAGGACTACTTCGGAGACGTCCGCATGCTGGCCAACGACACCGGAATGATGAATCGCGCCGCTCGCCTGATGTGGAAGCTGTGCGGAATCGACGGCAAAGCGTCCCGTTTCCGCAGCGAACCCGACCGCAGTTCCAGCCAGTTCGCCGCATAGCTCGCGCCCCAGCCGTCAGGAAACCTCATGCCCCACGTCGTCACCCAGTCATGTTGCAGCGACGCATCGTGCGTCTACGCGTGTCCTGTCAACTGCATTCATCCCACTCCCGACGAGCCGGACTTCCTGACGGCGGAGATGTTGCACATCGACCCGCAGTCGTGTGTCGACTGCGGCGCGTGCGTCTCGGCCTGCCCAGTCGATGCCATTGTGCCGCAGGCGAAACTGACAGAGGCACAACTGCCGTTCCTGACGATCAATGCGGATTTCTACAAACAGGAGCGCCCGCCTCGGCCCATCCTGGCACCGGTCACGCCTGCTGCGTCGGTCTCGCGGGATCGTCAGCCGCTGCGAGTCGCGATCGTCGGATCGGGCCCATCGGCGATGTACGCCGCGGACGAGCTGCTCACGCAGCCGGGCGTGAGAGTCGATGTCTACGACCGACTCCCACAACCACACGGCCTCGCTCGACTCGGCGTCGCACCCGATCATCAGAAGACGCGTCAGGTATCGCGCTTGTTCGAAACCATCTCTGCGCAAGAGGGATTCACGTACCACCTCGGCGTGGAGGTCGGCAAGGACGTCACGCACGACGAGTTGATGGACACCCACCACGCCGTCATCTATGCGGTCGGGGCGTCATCGGATCGTGAGCTCCGCATTCCCGGTGCCGAATTGCCCGGGCGCAGTTCGGCTACCGACTTCGTCGCCTGGTACAACGGCCATCCCGACCACGCGCATCGCACGTTCGATCTCTCGCACGAGCGCGCGGTGGTCGTCGGCAACGGCAACGTTGCCCTCGACGTCGCCCGCATTCTGACGATGAATCCGGATACCCTCGCTCGGACCGACATCGCTCCGCACGCCTTGGACGCATTGCGCCACAGCTCCATTCGCGAGGTGGTCGTCGTCGGTCGCCGCGGCGTGGCGCAGTCCGCCTTCACCGTTCCCGAGTTCGCCGGGCTGCTGACCGTCCCCGATATCGACTTGGCCATCGACCGCAGCGAACTCGCGCTCGATCCGGTCACCGTCCGACTCGCGAGCACCGACGACCTTCCCCACGCCGTGGCGCAGAAGCTGCAGTTGCTTCGCCACGTCGACGAATCCCCCGAACACAGCGACGGCCGCAGGCGAATCACCCTGCGCTATCTTCTCTCCCCCACCCGCATCCTCGGCACCGATCGAGTGACGGGCGTCGAGTTCGAGCGGATGGGCCTGTCCGCCGACAGCGAGGACGTGGTTCGCAGCGTCCCGACCGGCGACGTGGACGTCGTCGAGGCCGGGCTCGTCCTCACCTCCATCGGCTACCGCGGCGTCGCGCTCCCCGGAGTTCCGTTCGACGATCGTGCCGGCATCATTCCCAACAACGGCGGGCGCGTCCTGGAGGAAGTAGGTGGGTCGACGGCGATCGGCACCTACGTCACCGGCTGGATCAAGCGTGGCCCCTCGGGATTCATCGGCACCAACAAATCCTGCGCGCAGGAAACCGTCGGACACCTGGTCGACGACTTCAATGCCGGTCGCCTGACGGACCCGATCGAGTTGCCCAGCACGTGGCCGGCCGACTCGAGTCGAAGCCCACTGCGACGCTCGAAAGCACTGCTCTCGACGCTGCGCCGCTCCTGACCGATCGCGCACCCCGGTTGGGATCAATGTGCCTTTCGGTCGCTCCGAGTGCAACAACGTCGCATTCATCCGGACGGCCTCGAGGTTGAAGCGTCTACTATCGGGGTAACTACAGTCATCGGTCACCGACTCACGGCGGGCCAACACCTCGAGGAGCACGAGATGCCGGCCCTGCGACGCATCTTCACCAGAACCGCTGTCCCAATTGCCGGTATTGCCATGGCGTTGGTATGCGCGGCACCGGCCCAGGCTTTGCCGACACCCGGCGACCTCTCCGATGTCCCGGCACGGACGTCGTTGTCGTACGAACACCTCCCGACAGGGACTTATGTAGGCAGCGCTGAGGACAACTCTGCGCGCCCGGGACTGTCGACGGTCAAGCTCTACATGGCCGATTACGTCGTCCGTTTCGGCGATGGTTCGCCGAGAGACCTCGACCTCGCCGCGCGGATGATCCAGGTCAGCGACGACGGTGCCGCATCGACGCTCGACAACAAGTACCCCCAGGCAATATCGGCGACCGCCGCGGAGTACGGACTCACCTCTACCTCGCGGGGCGGTTTCTGGGGCAGCTCGTCCACGAGCACAGCCGACACCGTGCGATTCTTGGCGGCGAAGAAGCGCACCGACCCCGCCAGCCCGGTCCTCGCCTGGATGAACACCGCGGCTCCTGTGGCACGCGACGGAATGGTTCAGGACTGGGGCACCCAGCAGTTGGCCGGCGTGACGGGGAGCAAGTGGGGATGGGCCGACGACCGGTCGAGTGTTGTCGCGTCAGCGTCGATCGGCGATGATTTCGTCGTCGCCTCCAACACGTACGGACCGAGCAGCACCAACACCGACGACGTCTTGGGCGCGCTCGGCGGAATCGAACTGACGGCACCGCCCGCCGCCGTCTCTGTTCCCAACCTTCCCGTGATCCCCGGTCTGCCGTCGGTCGAGGAATTGCTACAGATGCTTGCCCCTCGCTGACACGTTCGAATAGTTTGTCGGACCCCTCCCATACTCTGCGTCTCACCGAACAGTTCGGTGACCACACCGGGGGACGTGGAGGGGACGACGATGAGTCGTATCGATTTGGACAGTTTTTTCAAGTACACGCGGGCGACCAGCGCGTGGCAGGATGCCGATCCGAGCGAATTACTCGACAGCGGAATCGGATTCGCCCAACTCGGATCAGCGGGAAAAGACAGGGTCCGGCTGGTAGCGGAACGCTTGGCCGCTCTGGATGCGCAACAGAGTCGTTCGGTGCACGATTGCGCGGCGCGAACACTCGACGATGCTCTCGACACGGCGTTCGAGAACGGTTGGCAGCCAACCGAACTCGTTCATGTCACGCTTCAGTGCGCCGGAGGCGACGGCACAGTGGTCATCGTCGAGGCCATCGGAGCACACACGGCACGAAGCTCGGCCGAGCGCCTCGCTCCGGATTCATGGCGTGATCAGCTATCCGAGCTGCGAGTCGACTCCGCCGGGGGCACGACCGCCGAGAGACTTCAAAGGTGGCGTTCGTACAACCGACGATCGTCGGCGCAGTCCTGGTACACCCTTTTGCTCGTACTCGGTTGTTCGACATGGCTGTTGCCCCTCGAGAAGCTCCTGCCCCCTCCGGCCAGGTGGACCTCGCAGTCGGCAGCGACCGGCCCCCGGCGAGCCACGGACTCGAAGATGCTCGGCAGAATCCGAGGGCTGCTGGCCAAGGCCGAGTCGACGCAATTCCCCGCTGAGGCCGAGGCGTTATCGGCCAAAGCCCAAGATTTGATGACGCGCTACGCGATCGACAGCGCGCTTCTCGATGTGGGGAACCCTCGCAGCCTGATCGACGATGTCGTCACGCGACGCATCATGGTGAGCAATCCGTACTCCAAAGCCAAACTGCTTCTGCTGCACTGCGTATGCCATGCAAATGGTGCCAGGACACTGTGGAAGAAGAAGTACTTGCTGGCCAGCATCATCGGCATGCCCGTCGATCTCGATCTGTGCGAGCTCCTCTACACCTCGCTACTCGTGCAATCGACGCGCGCACTCGACGAGGTGGCCGATTCGCCGGCAGCGCGGACCCGTAGTTTCCGCAACGCTTTCTTGATCGCCTACGCCCACCGTATCGGCGAACGACTGACCGAAGCACGCGACCGCGCCACCGCTGCTGCCACTCGACAACACGGCTCTGCGCTGGTGCCCATCATGGCGGAACGAACCGACGCAGTCGACCGAGCGTTTGCGGCCCGGCATCCGACGACGAGAACGATCAGGTTCAGCAGCGACAATGCAGCGGGATCGCATGCCGGCCGTGCCGCCGCCGAACGCGCGGACCTTACCGGTGGGCGCGAACGTATCGACAAATCCGATCTGGCCTCGTAGTGCGCGCTACATTGACTGCCATGACCGGTCTCGATACTCCCCTGACGCCCCTTCGCTTTCTCGAACGCGCAGCGGAGGTCCACCCCCACAAGACCGCCGTGGTGGACGGGCCCAGGACATTCACCTACGAGCAGTTCGCTGCCGACGTCACCCGGCTCGCGCACGCACTGCGCGCGTCGGGTGTCGGCCACGGAGATCGGGTGGCCTACATCGCGTCCAACTCTGCGGAGCTGTTGTTCGCGCACTACGCGGTTCCACTGGCCGGTGCCGTTCTGGTCGCAATCAACACCAGACTGTCGCCCGCCGAGGTTCGCTACATCTGCGATCACTCCGGTTCGGTTCTGCTGGTGGGTGATTCGGAGCTGCTGTCCGGGCTCGGAACAGATCCGATCGCCGATTCGGTCCGTGAGATCGTCGAGACACCCGCCCCCGACGGCACGTACGCAACGCTGCCGCACGCCACTCGATACGATGCCTTCCTCGAGAGAGGCTCCGACGATCCACTGGAGTGGGAGGTCGACGACGAGACGTCGACCATCACGATCAACTACACCTCGGGCACCACCGGTCGACCCAAGGGCGTGATGTACACCCACCGCGGTGCCTATCTCAATTCGCTCGGAGAACTGCACCACCAGGGATTCGGCATCGACACCCGATACCTGTGGACACTGCCGATGTTCCATTGCAACGGATGGTGCACCACCTGGGCGGTCACGGCCGCGTCGGGCACGCACGTGTGCCTCCGCGGAGTGCGCGGAGACGCTATCTGGTCGGCCATCGACAACGGTGTCGATCACCTTGCCGGCGCGCCGACGGTGCTGACCACTCTTGCCACTGCCGCAGAGGCGCATTCGCTCGACAGACCCCTGACCATCGTCACGGCGGGCGCTCCACCGAGTCCGACGATCATCAGCAAGATCCGAGCGCTGGGAGCGACGCTCGTACACGTGTACGGCCTCACCGAGACCTACGGTCCGTACTCGGTGTGCGAGGCGAAACAGGAATGGCTCGAATTGGACGCCGACGACCAGGCTCAGCGCTTGGCTCGACAGGGAGTCGGCATGCTCACTGCCGACCGTTTGCGCGTGGTGCGAGACAAGCCGGATACAGGCGGAACGTTGATCGACGTCGAACCCGACGGCGTCGAAATGGGTGAGATCGTCATGCGCGGCAACAACGTCATGAAGGGGTACTACGACGACGCAGCCGGTACGACGCAGGCCTTCGCGGGCGGCTGGTTCCATTCAGGAGACCTCGGGGTGATGCATCCCGACGGCTACGTTCAGCTGCTCGATCGCGCCAAGGACGTCGTCATTTCCGGCGGCGAGAACATCTCGACGATCGAGGTCGAACAGGCACTTGCCAGCCACCCAGCCGTCGCCGATGTGGCGGTCATCGGAGTGCCGGACGACAAATGGGGAGAGCGACCGAAGGCATTCGTGGTGCTGGTGCCGGGTGCGGACGCCTCCGAGGCAGAGCTCGTGTCGCACGTGAAATCGGCTATCGCGTCGTACAAAGCCCCGCGCGCAGTCGAATTCATCGTCGAGTTGCCGAAGACATCGACCGGCAAGATCCGAAAGAAGGAGTTGCGCGACGCCGAGTGGGGCACGTCCACGTCGAAGATCAACGGGTAGCCCGGAAGGTCAGGCCATCTGCACACCAGCGATTTCGGTGACGCCGCCCTTGCCATCGAACGACAACTGCCGAAAGGCCACCTTCTCGACGAAGAACCTGTCGTGACTCACCAGAATCACCGCACCGGGAAACGCCATCAAGGCGCGTTCGAGTACCTGAGTGCTCTGCAGGTCGAGATGGTTGGTGGGCTCGTCGAGCACGATGACGCCTGCGCCGAACAGTAGGCACTGAGCCAGGGCGACGCGCGCTTTCTGGCCTCCGGACAGAACTCCGATCTTCGACTTGAGATCCAGCTCGGAGAACTGCAGCAGCGTCAGGAAGCGGTGCACTTCCTTCTTCGTTGCCGTGAGTGCGAGACTGCCCGGCATTGCGTTGACCGAGTGCGACACGGTGTCGTCGAGATCGAGATCGGCCAGCACCTGGTTGTAGTAGATGAACGACGGAGCCTTGGTCTTCCATTTGATCTTGCCGTCGTCCGGTTGCTCGGCACCGACGAGGATGTCCACCAGAGTGGTCTTTCCACATCCATTGGGTCCGGTAATGGCAATGCGGTCGCCGCGGTGCACGGTGAACGAGATGTTCTCGAAGAGTCGTTGCTCGCCATAGCTTTTGGAGATCCCCGTGATCTCGGCCAGGTTGTCGTGCACGTGCAGTCCGCCGTAGATTGCAGTGACCACTGTGTCGACGGGACGCGGACTCTTGCTCTTCTTGATGTTCGCCAGCCGACGCTTGAGCACCCCGCTGGGGTTCTTCACGGCTTCCTTGCGATCGCTGATCGCTTCCTGCTCGTAGGCCAGCAATTGTTGTTCGTTGCTGAACTCACGTTCGAGGTTCTTGAGCCTGAACTGCTTCTGCTGAACGTATTCCGAATAGCTTCCGTCGTACGTCTGCAGGTGATGGTTCTCGATTTCGACGATGCTGGTGACGACCTGCTCGAGAAACGCACGGTCGTGCGAGACGACGAGGAGCGCACCGCGGAAGTCACGTAGCCACCGTTCGAGCCAGGCGATTCCGGCAACGTCGAGAAAGTTGGTCGGCTCGTCGAGCAGCAGGACGTCGGGTGCCTCGATCAGGATCTTGGCCAGCGCGGCGCGGTTGCGCCAACCACCCGACAGGCGATCGACGGGTAGCTCACGTCGTTCGGCGTTGAATCCGAGCATCGACAGCACCGTGTCGATCTGCTGGTGGTAGGTCCAACCGCCGCTGTTCTCCATGGCGTCGAGCAGTTCGGCTTGCCGATCGACGAGCTTGTACATCTGCTTCTCGTCGAGATCACCGCCGAGTGCTGCCTCGACTTCGGCCAACTCGACCTCGATCGCGTGGACAGCGACGAAAAGCGATTCGAGCTCCGCTTGGATGCTGCGATCGCCGTCGAGTTCCGAGAACTGTGAGAAGTACCCGATTCGTGCGCCCTCGGTGACATCGACGGTTCCGGAATCGGGCGTCTCACGCCCGAGAAGGAGCTGCAGCAGGGTGGTCTTGCCCGTGCCGTTGCGGCCGATCAGACCGATGCGATCGCCGTCAGCGAGACGAAAGAACACCTCGCGCAACATCACCTTCTGGTCGTATCCCTTGGCGATGTCGTTCAAGCGGATCCAGCTCAAGCGTTCACTTCTCCTGAAAAAACGGGTCCGCTGAGTCGTCGAACCGGGCCAGCTCACTGTAGCCGGGCTAGAGCCGTCGCCGTCCCTGTCGTCCGCCTGATCGGCTCCCCTGCTTCGAATGACCGACGCCGATCGGAGGCACATATCCAGAACCGAGGGGCTGATTCACACCTCGCCGTCGGCCACACTCATCGGTCGGTGATGGTCGCGAGCGAATCGACAGGCGGGGAGACCACCACGGGATCGCGGCCGGACCACAAATCCAGCACGGCCTTGGGGCGCGCCAACAACTCTCGCGCGTAATTACGCACCACCGCAAGGGTATTGCAGTCGATACACTCCGCCGTGACCCCATCGACGTCGAGGATGCGCCGGACGCACCGGTGGCCATCGTCCTCGGTGCGCAGGTGCGCGACGGCAAGCCGATGCGATTTCTCTCCGGACGTCTCGACACTGCGATTGCGTTGATGGCGGCGGGGAAGATCAAGGCAATTCTGGTTTCCGGTGATGCAGACGGTAACTCGGGCAACGAGATTCAAGCGATGACCGACTATTTGATCGAGCACGGAATCGATCCTGCGGTGATCATCGGAGACGATCACGGCATCGACACCTACGACACCTGCGCACGGGCGAAAGAGACCTTCGGGGTCGAACGCGGACTGATCATCAGCCAAACTTTCATGTATCGCGAGCAGTAGCGTTGTGCGAGGACATGGACCTCGACGTCGATGGGGTCACGGCGGAGTGTATCGACTGCAATACCCTTGCGGTGGTGCGTAATTACGCGCGAGAGTTGTTGGCGCGCCCCAAGGCCGT
>NZ_NOZF01000173.1:0-19194 GCF_002258565.1 Rhodococcus sp. 05-2254-6 | reverse complement strand
CTCGGGAACGGGCTCCGCAGCCGGGGGCAACGGAATTCCGGGCGGCGGGATGATCGTCGTCGGAGTCGGTTCGACAGTCGTGGTGACGACCGGCTCGGTCTCGCACACCTGGAGCAGGTCACCGGAGGCCAACCGCTCGACCTGACCGCGCGCGTCGTCGAGAGATCCGGACGGCAAGCCGGCCGTGACCTGCTCGCGCGCGGCAGGCAGAAGGTCGTCGATCTCGAACGGAACGCAATCGGCCGGAGCGGCATCCGGAGCGGTCAGCGTGACGGCTCCGTCGTCGTCGAGGCAGCCGATCAGTTCCACGCTCTGCAGCGAGTAGCCCAGTACCGAGCCGGTCGTCACCACGACTGTCGAACCGACTCCGACGACGATCATCCCGCCGCCCGGAATTCCGTTGCCCCCGGCTGCGGAGCCCGTTCCCGAGGCGGCACCGACCACCACTGCGGTACCGACACCGACGGTCCCGCAGATTCCCGGTCAGAACTGCAGGACCGGTACTCGATGAGTTCGAATCCGTCCGCCGGAGGGTCCTTTCCGAGTCCACCCGAAGGATTCGCGCCTGCACCGATTCAATCGAACCGGCGCGGCGTCGAACTGCTTCTTCTCGGTGCCGCGGTCCTGATCACCACGATCTCGTTGGTACTGGTCGAAGCCAGTCAGGAACAGACCATCACCTGGGATCTGGCGAAGTACGCGGTGGCCTATCTCGCGTTGATGACGGTGGCGCACCTGGCCGTGCGACGCTTCGCGCCCTACGCGGATCCGCTGCTGCTGCCGATCGTGGCGCTGCTCAACGGGCTCGGTCTGGTGCTCATTCACCGTCTCGACCTGGCCGACGAGCAGCAGGCTCAGTATCTCGGAAACCCCATTCCGTCGCCCGACGCCAACCAGCAGGTGCTCTGGACGACGCTGGCCATCGCCGGTTTCGTCGCTCTGCTCGTGCTGCTGCGTGATTACCGCACCCTGGCTCGCTACGGCTACACCGTCGGTCTCGCCGGACTGGTGCTCCTGGCCATCCCGGCAATGCTGCCGTCGGCCTTCTCCGAGGTCAACGGATCGAAGATCTGGATTCGGCTGCCCGGCTTCAGTATTCAGCCCGGGGAGTTCGCGAAGATTCTGCTGCTCATCTTCTTCGCATCGTTGCTGGTCGCCAAGCGGGAACTGTTCACCGTCGCCGGCAAGCACTTCCTCGGAATGGACTTCCCGCGGGCACGCGATCTGGGGCCGATCCTGGTGGTGTGGATCGTCTCCGTCGGCGTGCTGGTGTTCGAGAAGGACCTCGGTACGTCGCTGCTGATCTTCGGAACCGTCCTGGTGATGATCTACATCGCCACCGAACGCGTCGGCTGGTTGATCATCGGTTTCGGACTGCTGCTGGTCGGATTCCTCTTCGCATATCAGGTGTTCGGCCACGTCAAGATCCGCACCGACACCTGGCTGCGACCGTTCGACGACTACAACGACACCGGCTACCAGATCGTCCAGTCGATGTTCAGCTTCGCCACGGGCGGGTTGGCGGGTACCGGGCTCGGTAGTGGTCGGCCCTCCCAGGTGCCGTTCGCCAAGACGGACTTCATCATTGCGACGGTCGGCGAAGAGCTCGGCCTCATCGGCCTGACCGCGGTCCTGATCCTGTACTTGCTGTTCATCATTCGCGGTATGCGTACCGCGCTGGCCGTTCGCGACAGCTTCGGCAAACTGCTCGCTGCGGGATTGTCGTTCACCATTGCCATCCAGCTGTTCGTCGTCGTCGGCGGCGTCACCAAACTCATCCCACTCACCGGCCTCACCACGCCCTATCTGTCCTACGGAGGATCGTCGCTTCTCGCCAACTACCTGCTCCTCGCGCTGCTGATCAAGATCTCCGACGCAGCCCGTGAGCCGGCAAAGCCCAAGAAGAAGCCCGCCCCCGCAGCGCCCATCGCGGAGGCACCCACCGAGATGGTGAAGCGCGCATGAACACTCCCCTGCGCCGCGTGTCCATCGCCGTGATGGTCATGGTCGTGGCACTGCTCGCCAACGCCACCTACCTCCAGGTCATCAAGGCCGACGATCTGCGCACCGACCCGAGAAACTCACGAGTGCTGCTCGACGAGTACTCCCGCCAGCGCGGTCAGATCTCGGCAGGCGGCCAGGTGCTCGCGTCCTCGGTCCCCACCGACGACCGCTACAAGTACCTGCGCACCTACCCCCAGAATTCGATCTCCCCGGCCAGCCCGCAGGCCAACGCGCCGATCACCGGCTACTACTCGATGCTGTACTCGAGCAGCGGCCTCGAACGCGCCGAGGACCCCGTACTCAACGGCTCCGACGACCGGCTCTTCGGTGGACGACTGTTCGACCTCATCTCCGGCCGAGACCCCCGCGGCGGCAACGTCGTGACCACCATCGACCCCGTCGTTCAGCAGGTCGCGTACGACCAGCTGACCGCCAAGGGATACACCGGCTCGGTAGTGGCCCTCGACCCGGCCACCGGCAACATCCTCGCCATGGCCAGCACCCCCAGCTACGACCCGAACCTGCTGGCCAGCCACGACGGCAGCACCACCACCGCGGCATGGGAGAACCTGAGCAACGATCCCGAGAAGCCGATGGTCAACCGGGCGATCTCGCAGACCTACCCACCCGGATCGACGTTCAAGGTGATCACCACCGCAGCCGCACTCGAAGCGGGCGCCACACCGGACGATCAACTCACGGCCGCGTCGAACATCACGTTGCCGGGAACCTCGACGACGCTGGAGAACTACAACGGTTCGACGTGCGGCGGTGGCCAGACGGCGACGCTGCGTGAAGCGTTCGCACGCTCGTGCAACACCGCCTTCGTCGAGCTCGGCGTCGACACCGGGGTGGACAGGATGCGCGAGACCTCCGCGGCCTTCGGCATCGGTGAGGACACGACCATTCCGCTCACCGTCGCCGACAGCACCATCGGACCCATCGACGACGACGCCGCCCTCGGCCAGTCCAGCATCGGCCAGCGCGACGTGGCGTTGACCCCGCTGCAGGACGCCGTCATCGCCGCCACCGTCGCCAACGGCGGCGTGCGGATGGCCCCGAACCTGGTGCAGCAGCTGCAATCTCCCGACCTGTCCGACCTGTCGAGCTACCAGCCGAAGGCCATGGGCGAGGCGATCAGCTCGGCCACCGCGGCGACACTGACCGACCTGATGATCGGCTCCGAGAACAACACCAGCGGCGAGGGCAAGATCCCCGGGGTCCAGATCGCATCGAAAACCGGTACCGCAGAACATGGTTCCGACCCGCGCAACACCCCGCCGCATGCCTGGTACATCGGATTCGCACCCGCCGAGGATCCCAAGGTCGCCATTGCCGTCATCGTCGAGGACGGCGGCGATCGAGCCCTCGCCGCGACCGGTGGATCCGTGGCCGCACCCATCGGGCGCGCCGTCATCGCAGCCGCATTGCAGGGGAGGTGACGTGAAGTGCCACTGAGCAACGGAGCTGTCATCGCGCAGCGCTATCGACTTCTGCGTCTCATCGCCACCGGCGGCATGGGCCAGGTGTGGGAAGCGATGGACAACCGCCTCGATCGCCGTGTCGCGGTCAAGGTACTCAAGGCCGAGTTCTCCGAGGACCCGGAATTCCTGCAGCGCTTCAGGTTCGAGGCACGCACCACCGCGCAGCTGAACTATCCAGGAATCGCCGGCGTCTACGACTACGGCGAGACCCGCGACGGCGCGGGCGAATCACTGGCCTACCTGGTGATGGAACTGGTCAACGGTGAGCCGCTCAACGCCGTGCTGGGTCGCATGTCCCGCTTGCCGCTCGGCCATGCCCTCGACATGCTCGAGCAAACCGGCCGTTCGCTGCAGATCGCACACACCGCAGGCGTCGTCCACCGCGACGTCAAGCCGGGCAACATCCTGATCACCCCCACCGGCCAGGTCAAGATCACCGACTTCGGCATCGCCAAAGCCGTCGACGCGTCCCCGGTGACCAAGACCGGAATGGTCATGGGCACAGCGCAGTACATCGCCCCCGAGCAGGCGCTCGGCGAGGAGGCGACCTCGGCTTCCGACGTTTACTCGCTCGGAGTCGTCGGATACGAAGTACTCGCGGGCACGCGGCCCTTCGTGGGCGACGGTGCGCTGACCGTGGCCATGAAGCACGTTCGCGAAACGCCGGCCCCCATGCCACTCGACCTGCCTCCCGCCGTACGCGAACTCATCGAGATCACGATGGTGAAGGACCCGGCCGCGCGCTACGCCAACGGTGGCGAATTCGCCGACGCCGTCGCCGCGGTCCGAGCCGGCCGTCGCCCGCCTGCGCCCGGAAACTCCCGCGGTTCGGGCACCGGCAGGGTCATGATGCCGGGCGTCGTGCCCAGCCCGCAGCCGCCGTCGAGCACCCAGATGATGCCGACGTCGCAGCGCGAGTACCGCGGACCGGCCACCGGAACGGCTGCGGCCGCCGTACCCGAGACCACCGGAATGTCGTCGGCGCAGAAGGCCCTCGCCTGGGGCGGCGCCGGACTGCTGCTGCTGGCCATCCTCATCGGCGGTTACGTGCTGTTGACCGGGGGCAGGGACGACACGCCGACGCCGTTCGTGCCGCCGACCACGACCACCACGCAGCCGACCACCACCACGACCACGACGACCGAACCCACGACGACCACCGAAGAAACCACCACCACCGAAGAACCCACGACGACCACGACGACGACCACCACGGAGGAGCCGACGACCACCGAGGAAACCACGACCACCTCGGCGGAGCCCACCGAGACGACGACCAGACGTCCGCTGATCGAGATTCCATTCCAGCAAGATCCACAAGGACAACGATGACGACTCCCCGTACGCTCTCCTCTCGCTACGAGCTGGGCGAGATACTCGGATTCGGCGGCATGTCCGAGGTTCATCTGGCACGTGACACTCGGCTGGACCGCGACGTCGCCATCAAGGTTCTGCGCGCCGATCTTGCTCGCGACCCCACGTTCTACCTGCGGTTCCGCCGCGAAGCCCAGAACGCGGCCGCACTGAACCACCCGGCCATCGTCGCCGTGTACGACACCGGTGAAGCCGAGACCGAAGCCGGTCCGCTCCCGTTCATCGTCATGGAGTACGTCGACGGCGACACCCTCCGCGACATCGTGCGCGCCGAAGGGCCCATGGCACCGCGTCGAGCCATGGAGGTCATCGCCGACGTCTGTGCTGCACTCGATTTCAGCCACCGCAACGGCATCGTGCACCGCGACGTCAAACCCGCGAACATCATGATCAACAACGCGGGCGCAGTGAAGGTGATGGACTTCGGCATCGCGCGCGCCATCGCCGATTCCTCGTCGCCGATGACTCAGACGGCCGCCGTCATCGGAACCGCGCAGTACCTCTCGCCCGAGCAGGCTCGCGGCGAGCAGGTCGACGCTCGATCGGACGTCTACTCTCTCGGCTGTGTGCTGTTCGAGATCCTCACCGGTGAGCCCCCGTTCAAGGGTGATTCCCCGGTCGCGGTCGCCTATCAGCACGTGCGCGAGGATCCTCAGCTGCCGTCGCTGGTCAACGACACGGTGCCGCGTGAACTCGACTCGATCATCCTCAAGGCGATGGCCAAGAATCCCGCCAACCGCTACCAGAGCGCCGCCGAGATGCGCACCGACTTGGTCCGGGTGCTCGGTGGTCAACGTCCGAGCGCCCCGATGGTCATGAACGACGAGGACCGCACCACGATTCTCGGATCGGTCGATTCGCGGCAGGCAGACTTCTCCGGCACGGACAAGCCGGCCGCTGCAGCCACCGGCGCACCCCGCCCGTCGAGGCACACCGAACCCGACAACGAACCCAGGAGCCGTCGGGGCCTGAAGATCGCGCTGATCTCCGCGGCGTCGATCATCGTCGTCGCGATCGTCGGAGCATTCCTGTGGTCCCTCGGTCCCGGAGCGGAGCCCACGTCCGTCACCGTGCCGTCCGTCGCAGGCCTCGTCGCTGACGAGGCCCAGCGGGAACTCGAGAATGTCGGCCTGCGCGTCACCGTGCAGGAGAGGCCGGATGCGTCGGTTCCCGAGGGTTCCGCGATCGGCACCAACCCCGCCGCGGGGTCGCAGACCGAATCACCCGGGGACATCCAACTCGACGTCTCCTCGGGCCCCCAGCAGGTGCAGGTGCCGCGACTGACCGGACGAACGCAACAGGAGGCGTCGGACGCCTTGAACGAGGTGGGCCTTCAACTCGATCCCACCGTCGCCCGGGCACCGTCCACGCCGGAGAACCTCGACAGGGTCGTCGAACAGAACCCGTCCTCGGGCGTGAGCATGAACGCCGACTCGCAGGTTCGCATCACGCTCGGTTCCGGCCCGGCGCAGGTACGGATGCCCAACGTCGTCGGCCAGCTCGTCGACGTTGCGCAGCCGAACGTGGCGGGTGCCGGTCTCCGCGTCCAGATCGAGAACATCGACTCCAGTCAGCCGGTGGGACAGGTCGTCTCGACGGACCCCGCCGGTGGTGCCAACGTCGCCGAGAACACGGTCGTGACATTGCGCGTGTCGAACGGAGACAAGATCCCGATGCCGGACCTGGCCGGACTCACCGAAGCTCAGGCTCTGACAGCACTGGAATCGGCAGGATGGACCGGAACCGCGTCGGACCTGTCGACGTCGAGGCAATCGACGCTCGACCCACTGATGGTCGGCCGCATCGTGAACCAGACTCAGCCGGCAGGCTCCGAGATCAGCAAGTCCGACACCATCACCGTGAGCATCGGGGCGCTGGGTATTCCGACCGGCTAGAGAGAGCTCGGATCGAGCTCAGGCGAACGCCTCGGCGACCTGAGCTTCGAGCTTGGCGACGAGACCGGGGTCGGTGGGCATCCCGCAGACGGTCAGCCAGTTCGCCAGCATGCGGTGTCCGCCCTCGGTGAGGATGGACTCCGGGTGGAACTGGACGCCGTGAATCGGTAGCTCGGTGTGCCTCATTGCCATGACCAGACCGGATTCGGTGCGTCCGATGATCTCGAGTTCGGCCGGGATGGTGTCCTCCCGGACGGTCAGCGAGTGGTAGCGAGTGGCGGTGAAGGGCTCGTTCATGCCCTCGAGAACTCCGACGCCCGAATGGTGCACCAGACTCGTCTTACCGTGCAGCAGTTCCGGGGCCTTCTCGACGGTGGCACCGAAGGCGGCGCCGATCGCCTGGTGGCCCAGACAGACCCCGAGCAGGGGCGTCTTCGTGCGGGCGCTGGCCGAGACCAGATCCATCGTGGCACCTGCGCGCTGCGGCGTGCCCGGTCCCGGACTGAGCAGAATGCCGTCGAACCGGGCCGCGACGGCATCGCGGTCGGTGAGGCGCTCGTCGTCGTTGCGCCAGACCTCGACATCGGCATTCAACTGACCCAGGTACTGGACGAGGTTGAAGACGAAGCTGTCGTAGTTGTCGACGACGAGAATACGCATGTGGACAGCGTACTCAGCGAGGCTGTGCATACCGCATGCGCACCGATTCGGAGTACGCGGGCACCGAGAGGTCCTCGGACACCGCGACGTCGTAGCGAAGGCCGTATCTCAGCGCGTACTGCTCGTACAACCGCACACCCGGCTCGTTCTTCAACGCCGAGCGCAGCCGATCCGAATCTCCGATCGCCGTCATCACGTACGGCGGACTGTACGTACGTCCGCCGAGAAGAAGGGTGTTCCCGATGCAGCGCGGAGCCGACGAGGCCACCAACCGTTGATCTTGCATCGCGATCGCCGACGCTCCACCGGCCCACAACGCGTTGAGCACGCTCTGAACATCGACCTGATGAACCACCAGATCGTCGACGGATGCATCGGACGCGTACGAGCCGTCCGGTCCACGGGGAGCGTCCGCCATCGTGACGGTCACACCCCCGCCGGACGCGGCCTCGCGGCCCGCCGCGTCGGCCAGGGAATCGATCCGGGCCAGTGCGTCGGCGACGTCGGTGTCGACGGACGCGGTTCGCTGCTGAATGGTGTCCACTTGCTGCTCGAGCGTGTCCCTGCTGCGCTCGGCTTCCACGCTGCTGCTCTGAGCTGCATCGACGAGGTCTGCCAGTCTGGTGGTGTCCCCTCCACGGAGTTCGGCACCGTCGGACACATGCCTGGTGGTACCGAGCAGCAGACCGACGACAGCGCACACCGCGACGGCGAGCACCCACCAACGAGTGTCGGCGGGGGCAGTCGATCGTCGTGTCACGGGTGCTCGCAATTTGTCCGGTGGGTCGGTGCTGGGCTCACCTGCGTTAGCGTGTACAGCAACCGGGTCGGTGACCGTCACGGTCCTTGAGGCGACAATAGCCTGGGGATGCGCGGCACCCGTCGATCCACAGGTTCCGATCGTCAGTTGTCCACAGGTACGGCCGCAGTGCCGCGGGCCGTCACGAACGCGAAGAGGAAGCAATGCCGAAGTCGAAGGTACGGAAGAAGAACGACTACACGATCAACCCGGCGAACCGTACGCCGGTCAAGGTCAACGCCGGACCGTCACCGGTCTGGTACGTGGTGCTGATGCTGGGATTCATGCTGGTCGGGCTGCTGTGGCTGATCGTCTACTACCTGGCTTCCGAGGACATCGCCTTCATCGGAAATCTCGGCGCCTACAACTTCCTGATCGGCTTCGGCTTCATGGTCGTCGGACTCGTCATGACCATGCGGTGGCGCTGAGAACCTGCCGAGTTACATCGATGTCATTCATCCCCAATGTGGATAAACCCTGTGGATAACTCTGAAAACGATCCACAGGGTGTGTACGAACAGCGATGGGCGACGCCCCTCATCGCCGTCGCAGCCCTGGTCGCAGGCGGAATCGCCCTCGGAATCGGTGCCGCACTCTCCTCCACCGACGCAGCCGGAACATTCCTCGTCGGACTCGCCGCCGTCGGAATGTGGATCATCGCCGCACTCGCCGCCGCACAACGCCCACGACTGGCCATCACCCACGACGGAACTCTGGTGATGAAACGCCTCGGCGGCCTACGCACGTACACCCGCAACGACATCGTGCGCGTCAAAATTGTGAAATACCCACGCCTCGGCCGACGCGTACCGATGCTCGAACTCGACATCCGCCCACCCGGCGAAGACGACGATCGACTGATCATCTTCGGCAGATGGGACCTCGGAACCGATCCCCGCGACGTATACGACGCACTCGAAACCCACGGCTTGGTGCCTCGAAACACCTGACCGTGCGGCCCCCCGTGGTTACTCAATGTGACATTCAGTGGACTTTTCGGGGGTCAATGTCACATTGAGTGGATTAGCTAGAGGCCCATCTGGGCGCGCAGGTCGAGTACACGGATGGCGATGATGCCCAGGGACACCAGAGCGACGGCGATGACCGAGAGCCATGCCATGGACAGGCCGGCCCTGGTTCGTTGTAGTCCCGTGTCTCGGGTTCGGTTGGACAAGAACACCAGACCGGCGGTGGCGGCGGCTCCGGCGACGAGTCCGCCCATATGTCCCCACAGCGAGATGCTGGGGATCGAGATGCTGATGAAGATGTTCACCGCGATGATGATGAGGATGGGTGCCGGGCTTCGCTTGAGCCGCAGCAGGATGACGGCCTGTGCGCCCAGTAGACCGAAGACTGCACCGGACGCGCCGACGGTGAGCGTCAGTGGGTTCTCCAGCAGCATCACCGACGCGCTTCCTCCGAGCAAGGAGAGGAAGTAGACGACCAGGTAGCGGGTTCGACCGAGCACGAGTTCGACGTCACGGCCGATGATGTACAGCGCGAACATGTTCACGAGCAGGTGGATCGGCCCGTAGTGGACGAAGCCGCTGCCGATCAGCCGGAACACGTCGCCGTCGGCGACGAGCAGGCTGTTGAGAGCCCAACCGCGGGCGAGCTCGGATCCGGAAGTGTTGTTCATCGGATCGCCGGACTGCGCCACCGTGATGGCATAGACGATCACGTTGACGGCGATCAGGGCGTAGGTCAGCGGAGTCCTGGCGGATCGTGCCATCGGCGCACCGGCGACGGTCTGCGCAGTGCGGACGTTCTTGTTGCCTTCTCGCACGCAGTCGACACAGTGCTGTCCGACCGCGGCGGCCTGCAGACATTGCGGGCACGCGGGCCTGCCGCAGCGCGAGCAGGCCAGACCGGTGGGGCGATCGGGATGTCGGACGCACACCGACTGGGGTGGGTTGGGCTGGTCGCCGTACGCGCCACCCCAGCCGGGGTTCGTCATCTTGTCGAAAGTCCTTCGGTCAGATCAAGCGATGGTGACGTTGTTGATGACGACCTCGTCCACCGGACGATCTCCGCGGCCGACCGGCGTGCTCGAGATCGCGTCGACGACCTTCTTCGACGCCTCGTCGGTGACCTCACCGAAGATGGAGTGCTTGCGGTTGAGGTGCGGGGTCTTGCCGGTGGTGATGAAGAACTGCGAGCCGTTGGTGCCGGGGCCGGCATTTGCCATGGCCAGCAGGTACGGGCGATCGAAGGAGAGCTCCGGGTGGAACTCGTCCTCGAACTTGTAGCCCGGTCCGCCTGCACCGGTGCCGGTGGGGTCGCCGCCCTGGATCATGAAGCCGTCGATGACGCGGTGGAAGACCGCGCCGTCGTAGAACGGTCCGGTCTTGGCACCCGACGCGTTCTGAGTCGTGTACTCCTTGGATCCGTCCGCGAGACCGACGAAGTTCGCGACGGTCTTGGGGGCGTGATTGCCGAACAGTTCGATGACGATATCGCCGCGGTTGGTGTGCAGCGTGGCCGTTTGGGTCTTGTTTGGTGAAGTCACGCCCTCCATCGTGCCATCTCGGGTGATCGGGCAGTTCACAACGGGCGTCGAGTCGGGTGTATCGGGAGGGTTCAGCGGGGCCGTGTTGTGGAACAGTGAGGGTATGACGAGCACAACGAAGCCCGACCAGGGTCGGTCGACCACAGGTACCGCAGCGTCCGCCCTGCTCGGCGCCGCCTCCGCCGCGAGCAAGGGCCCGGCCGGAGTCGGCCTGCTGCTGGCCAAACAGGGTTACGGACTGGCCCGCAAGCAGGCTGCGCAGCGGCGGGCAGTGACCGCGGAGCGTATCGCCGAAGCGAATCGCACCCGAGAGCTCGTCACGGTCGACTCGGGATCACGTCGGACCCGGCGAGTTCTGGTGTTCGGTGCCGTTGCTGCCGTTGTGGGAGGTGTCATGTTCTTCCTCGGCCGTCGTCGCAACGAGGTGCCGCCGCCCGCCGATGTCCCGCCGAGCCTGACCGACTACGACGACACGTCGTCATAGGTACAGCACCTTCTGCAGTAGGTCGAACAGACCCGGCCTGGTTCTGATCACGGCCTCCGCTCTGCGGTCGGCGACGACCAGTGCCGTGTTGTCGCCGCTGGCGGAGCCCTCGGTGAGATAGTCGCTGTGCCCGATCGAGCGGCCGGCACTGTCGGATTGCTCCGTGGACAGCAGAGTGACTCCGTCCAGCGCCCCTGGATCGCGGCCGAATGCACCCAGGTCGGCGACGATGTCGCCCGTGGCCTCCGCCGCGAAGACGTGTCCGACGGGAATCTGGAGATCTGCGAGGCTGTGTGTGCCGAGTCCCGGTGAACCGAGAGCCACGAAATCGTCGACCCCGGTGTCGTCTCGAAGAGCAGTTGCCGCGGTGAGCGATCCGTACGAGTGGGCCAACACCGACAGATGCGGATCGCTCGCCCGTGCAGCGTCGAGACCGTTCAGGAACGGGATCAACCGATCCGCTCCTGCCTGCGCAGCCGCACCCGAGGCCACGGTCCGGTCCGGATCGAGCAAGCTCCAACCGAGCTGAGGTGCCTGGTAGTCCAGCCATGTCACCGCAGCCGCAGACTGCGCCGGATCTCTCGAAACAAGCTGCTGCACAGTGTTTTTGATGTTCTCCATCTCGCCGTCGTAGCGGGGAAGGTTTCCGTGCACGGTCGAGCCGAGACCGGGCACGAACACGGCGACATGGGTCGCCGTGTCGACATCTCCCACCGCGACGGCCGCCATCGTCTCCTCGTACGAGGAATTGTCGAGGACCAGGAGCTGCCGAGCCCCCAGCGCCAGCGTCGCGTCGATCGCATCGAGTGCTGTCAACCGAGTGCGCGTTTGTTCGAGCCCGGCGTCGGCGTCGCTAAAAATTCCGCCGAACACGTTGTCGGACAACTCTTTCTGTAGTTCGACTTCGACGGCGCGAAGGCGGACACGCTCTGCGGCCAACACCCGGCGGTTGGCGCTGTCACGCACCCGACCCGGCAGGCCGTCGAGATTGCCGATCAGCGCCGGCTGTTCGACCAGCAACCTGGTACGGGCTGCAGTCGAGAGTGCGCTCCAGAAAGCAGCGTTGGCCGCCGGTGTGCCGTCGCGCGGCACCCAAGCCGCAACTGCCGTCGCAACGGAGGCTGCGGAGGTTCCCCCGACGAGGCGTCGGGCAAGGATGTCGTCGAAATCCGTGGCCGTACGAATCAGCTGTGCGATTCGTTCGGCGAGCTCCTCACGGCACCGCCGTCGCTCGCGCATCGTCGACCACAAGTCCACCAGCGCAACCGAATACGACGCTGCAAGGTCGAACACCGAGCCGTCGGATGCGACCACGAATCGCTCCTCCGCCGCCGTCCGCTCCACCGAGCGAAGCGCAGCGACCAGGCTGGCCATGTCGATCGAGGCATCCGCGGTGCATGTCGCGATCCGAAGCAACTCGGCTGCGGCGTCTGCCAGATCCGACCGGATACGTCTCATCGCCGCCCGCGCAGCCTCGGCCGCGGGACCGGCCCAGCCGTCTCCCACGATGTCGTCGGTGACCGAGTCGTGCACGGTGGCCACCTCCCGCCACCGGTGCATCAGGCTGTCGGACGCCGCTACCAGCACGCGGCTGTCCCAGGATCTGAATTCGTCCAGAGTGACCATCGCGTATCCCCCGCAGCATCGGCGTTTACGACGAGTCAACGCGAGGAAAGCACCGCGTCGGGAAATCTATCCCCAGCCTGTGGATCAAATCTGGGGATCAACGATGCGTCGAGTGACGATCACTGCGCAATTCTGCGAATGGGGCCGCTGTAACCGGCGTCGGGATCGGACGGCCGACTGGTCCTCGGCGGCCTGCTTCGCTTTGCCCGGTACAGATCGGCGTCGGCTGCCCGATAGATCTCACCCCAGCGGCGACCCGCGGGCATGCAGGCCAATCCCACGCTCCACTCCGCGCGGTGAGCCCGACGCAGACGCTCGATGATCTGCCAGGCCTCCTTCTCGAGAACCCCCGGCATGAACAGCACGAACTCGTCTCCACCGAGTCGACCCAGAACATCCCGTTTGGTCAGCTGACCCTTCCAGGCCTTCGAGACGCGAGTGAGCAGGACGTCACCGGCAATGTGGCCGTACTCGTCGTTGATCTCCTTGAAATTGTCGAGATCGAGCACTGCGAGGCTGACCGACAATCCGCGAGTCGCGCACGCCGGCAACATCTTCTCGATCTTGGATTCGAACCCGAACCTGTTGAGCAGACCGGTCAAAGCATCGTGCGTCGCGGAATAGCGCATTCGGCGCGCGAAGACACCGAAGACCTCCGTCGCACCGACGATGCCGAGCGCGACGAGGATGTAACTGATGAACGGAGTTCCGTACGGCGCGATCGCCGCTCCGATGACCGCCGAAACAGCAAGCACGGCAACCCAAATACCTGCGCTGCGTTCGGACCAGAACGCGCCTATGTGCATACCGAGGAACATGGCAGCCTGGACGCAGATCAAGAACGCGGGCATGGTGTCGCTACTGCCCAACGCACAGGCGAGTGCCATCACCGACAACGCGGTCGCGAACCCCACCGCCTGTTTGGGGCTCGGCACACCCGCCCTTGCCAACACCACGATCGCCGTCGGGCCCAGCAACAGAGCCAACGCGGCCAGAACCTGCTGGGCACCGGTCAGATTCGACCACGACGCAATCGCGCTGGCAGCGTAGAGAACCGTCGTAACCGCAGCGAATACGGCAAGCATGCGGCCGGACTCGTCGAACCTAGGCCTGCTCACCGGTCGATTCCCACCGTGCAGGACCATGATTCGGCCGATCGGAGGCAGCGTTCACCGAAGAGAACACCACCACTCACCCGATACCCCCCAGGCATCATCGGCCCTCCCCACGCACTACGGCCATCGCCTCACATGACCCAACGATGTCCGGACTCTAACACCTCCGAGACCCGATCACGACTCTGGCCAGCGAAAGCGCAGCAGGTCAGGACGCCTTCTCGGCGCGCGCTGCCTCCCTGGCAAGTAGTCGATCACGGGACTCCTCGAACTTGGTTGCCTTCTCGGCCAAGTCCTCGACGAACGCTGCCAGTCGATCGCGATCCCGCTCGCCCTCACCCGTGAAATCGTTGCGCTCGAATATCTTCCACTTGCGCAGGACTGGCATCAACACCTCGTCCAGATGCTGCCGTAGATCGTAGATCCCGTGCTTGGCCAAGGTCATCGCGTTCTTGCGGAAATTGGGCATGTTCAGGCCGGGCATCTGAAAGTCGGTCGCGACATCGGTGATGGCGCGAACCATCTGATCGGGCACCAGATCCAGCGACGCCTCACCGAGGTTCCGATAGAAGATCATGTGCAGGTTCTCGTCGGCAGCGACACGAGCCAACATTCGATCCGCCACCGGATCCCCGCACGCCAGTCCCGTGTTTCGATGCGACACCCGTGTCGCCAACTCCTGGAACGTCACATACGCCACCGAATGCAGGAAATTGGCACCGTCCATCGGCGCATCGACACCAACCGTCATGTGGTGCATTCGAGCGCGCTCCAACTCGACGGGATCCACCGCACGCGTCACCACCAGATAATCGCGCATGACGATGCCGTGACGGTTCTCCTCCGCAGTCCAGCGCCCCACCCACGTCCCCCAGGCACCGTCCAACGAAAAATTGTCTGCCAGCCCCCGGTGATACGACGGCAGATTGTCCTCGGTGAGCAAATTGGTGATCATCGCCGTGCGCGCCAGTTCCGACAACGACGACTGCTCGAGGGACCAGTCCTGCCCACCCATCGCCGCGAAATTGCGACCCAGATCCCACGGAACGTAATCATGCGGATGCCATTCCTTCGCCATCGACAGATGACGATTCAAATTGGCTTCCAACGTGCCGTCGAGTTCCCTCAACAGCTCTTCATGATCGAGAACGCGCGTCATCTGCGGGACTCCTTAGAGATTCGAGATGCCCGAATCGCCGATCGATTCGAGACAGTGGCGAACACCGCCCGCCGAGATCGAACGACGGCACACCCCCCTGCGGTGCGCCGTCGCGACCATTCATGTCGATCCGAGAACCGACGTCCTTGCACAGCGACCACGCTAAGGACCGAACCATCGATACGACACCGAACCGACGACTGTCTGGACATGTGGGCGCCGAAACACAGATCGCCTTGGGTCCAATCACAACCGGTCAAGCTGAGTGGCCGGGGGATCTCGCGGCGCACCCGATGGCACTCAATGTCACATTCAGTGGACTTTTCGGGGGTCAATGTCACATCGAGTGGACATGGGGGGTCGGCTGGAGAGACGAAAAAGGACGCCCACCGAAGTGGACGTCCTTTTCTTTGTGGAGCCTAGGAGATTCGAACTCCTGACATCTGCCTTGCAAAGGCAGCGCTCTACCAACTGAGCTAAGGCCCCGGGTGTTGCCGGTAATCGTGGACGAACTCTACACGTCCACTCCGAGCGATTGTCACGCGGTGGGGATGCTGTGCCAGACGCCGTCCGAGCTGCGCTGCGAGCGCACCTTCGATACTGTCAGCACTGCGATCACCGCCGATGCGACAAGAAGAAGGATTTTCATGTCCTGCCTCTTTTCGTTCGTTCGGTGTGGGCCTAGGAGGACTTGAACCTCCGACCTCTTCCTTATCAGGGAAGCGCTCTAACCGCCTGAGCTATAGGCCCTCATCACTACTTCGGGCCGAAGAAAAGCTCTCCTCGAACCGAGGGATGAGATTACCGTATCGGGCCGCTGTCTTCCAAAACGGCCCGATACGGCTCTCGATGGTGCAGGTCAGTCGCGGTCTGCCAGTGTCACTTCGACGCCACCGACCAGGTCCGACGACAGGTTGTAGATGAAGGCGCCGATGGTGGTGAGAGCGGTGAAGAGTACGACATTGATCACACCGATCACCGCTGCGTAGCCGAACACCTGCCCGGCGCTGACGAGTCCTCCGCCGCCGGATTCGTTGACGATCTCGGTGAACGCACTGTTGAGACGTTCCCAGACGCCCATGCCGTCGAGCACGGCGTACAGCAAACCGACGGACACCATCCATACGAAGAACAGTGACACAGCGATCACGAGGGCGATCTTGAGCGTCGACCAGGGATCGATCTTGCGGATCTGAATGGTCGCCCGCAGGGGGTCGCCGTCCGCACTGGCCACGGCCGTGATGGCTGCCGGTGCTGCGCGCTCGGACTGGGACGGCTCCGGGTGCCGGACGGCAGACAGGTCCGGCATGTCCTTCGCCAGATCCTTGCGTTCGATGTGCCGTGTCGGTCCGTCGATGACCGCTGCCTTCGACCGGGCAGCTTCTCGCCGTTCGGTCTTGTCCTCCGTCGACTCACGCTGAGTGGGCTCGGCGGCCGTACGAGCGGTCCGATCGAACTCACCGTTCGGTGGCAGTGCCGCTCCGCGTCCGGACAGGTTGGTCTGCGGCTGATTCTGCGGCTGCTGCCGGTCCGTCCCCTGCGATGCGGGCCGCTGGGCGGCTCCGCGCTGCCAGGGCGGCGTTCCGGCGCCGGCCTGCGGATCGTCGTTCTGTTGAGCCGGCATCGCCTGAGTTGCTGCGGGACCTGCCTGATCCTGACCCCGAGCGGGCTCGGATGCACGAGATCCGTCACCGGTGGCAGCCGAGTCGGCGGATACCTGCGGTGTGCGGACGGTCTCGTTGGGCGAGGGCTGCTGTCCCGAGGGCTGCGGGGCTGCCTGCCGAGGAGCTTGACCGGCCGGTGCCTGCCGCTGCGGCGGTTGGCCGTTCGGCGGCGGACCGACGGGCCGTCCGGGAGCCTGCTGACCCGGACCTGGCTGACGGCCGGGAGCCTGCGGCGGCTGGGACTGACCGGCAGCAGCCTGTCCCTGCTGGGGTGCAGGCGGACGTTGCGGGGAAGCCCCCGGCGGTCCCTGAGGTGCAGGCGGTCGCTGCGGGGGCGGGGGTCCCTGAGCCGGGCGTGCCGGACCGTTCGGATTTCCCGGTGCCGGTCGGATCGGAGGGCGAGCACCACCTTGCGGTGCCGGGCCACGGCCCGCGGCAGGCGCGGGACGATTGGCCGGCTGCGGGCGGCTGCCCGGGCGAGCTCCCTCGGGCGGCGCGGGACGCGCGGGCTGCTCGGCTTCCCGGCTGTCCGGTCCACCGCTGGGGCCGGGCCTGCTACCAGGCCGGTTGGGAGTGCTCACTTACGACTCCTTCGCTGCATCGTCTTCGGTGCCCAGAGAATCCGGTTCGATCTCGTCGGCGTTGCGCGCGATCGCGAGCAGGGTGTCGCCTTCACCGAGATTCATCAACCGCACGCCCTTGGTTTGTCGGCCGGCCTTCCGAACCTGCTTGGCAGCGGTCCGGATCACACCACCACTGGACGTGATGGCGTACAGCTCGTCCTCGTCGTCGACGATGAGAGCTCCCACCAGCGTGCCACGCTTCGGGTCGTACTGGATTGTCAGCACTCCCTTTCCGCCGCGGCCCTGCTGCGGGTAATCCTCCATCGCGGTGCGCTTGGAATAGCCACCCGACGTCGCGACCAGCAAGAACTTGTTCTCGCTGACGACGTTGAGCGAGAGCAACGCGTCCTCGCCGTTGAATCTCATGCCCTGCACACCCGAGGTGGCGCGACCCATCGGGCGCAGTACCTCGTCGGTGGCCGAGAACCGGATGGACTGACCCTGCGCCGAGACCAGCAGCAGATCGTCGTCCGAGGATGCGAGAACCGCGCCGACCAACTCGTCGTCGCCGCGCAGATTGACCGCGACGATGCCGCCGCTGCGGTTGGAATCGAAATCCGTCAGACGCGACTTCTTGACGAGACCACCCTTGGTGGCGAGCACCAGGTAGGGGGCATCCTCGTAGGTCTTGATCTGGATGACCTGGGCGATGCGTTCGTCCGGCTGGAAGGCGAGCAAGTTCGCAACGTGCTGACCGCGAGCGGTTCGGTTCGCCTCGGGCAGCTCGTAGGCCTTGGCCCGGTAGACGCGACCCTTGGTGGTGAAGAACAGGATCCAGTCGTGCGTCGAGCAGACGAAGAACTTGCTGACGATGTCGTCCTGCTTGAGGCCCGCACCCATCACTCCCTTGCCGCCGCGCTTCTGCGAGCGGTAGAGGTCGGTTCTTGTGCGCTTGGCGTATCCGGTCTCGGTGATCGTGACGACCACGTTCTCCCGCGCGATCAGATCTTCGTCGTTGACGTCCCCGTCGGCGGCGATGATGCGCGTGCGACGGTCGTCACCGAACTTCTCGACGATCTCGGCGAGCTCGTCCCGCACGATCTGTCGCTGCCGCTCCGGCTTGGCCAGAATGTCCTGCAGGTCTGCGATGGTGCGTTCGAGTTCTGCCAACTCGTCGATGATCTTCTGACGCTCGAGAGCAGCGAGGCGCCGCAGCTGCATGTCGAGGATCGCCTGAGCTTGGATCTCGTCGATGTCGAGCAGGTCGATCAAGCCCTGCTTGGCCAGATCCACCGTCTGCGACGCACGAATGAGCGCGATGACCTCGTCGAGTGCGTCGAGAGCCTTGACCAGGCCACGCAGAATGTGAGCCCGCTCCTCCGCTCTGCGCAGCCGGTACCGAGTACGCCGAACGATCACGTCGAGTTGGTGGGTGACGTAGAAGCGAATCATCTGATCGAGGCGAAGGGTGCGCGGTACGCCGTCGACGATGGAGAGCATGTTCGCGCCGAAGCTCGTCTGCAGCTGCGAGTGCTTGTAGAGGTTGTTGAGCACGACCTTCGCGACCGCATCGCGCTTGATCGTGACGACGATGCGCATACCGACTCGGTCGGACGACTCGTCGTCGATCTTGGAGATACCGGACATCTTGCCGTCCCGTACCTGCTCGGCGATCGAGGTGATCAGGTTGTCCGGGTTGACCTGGTACGGCAGCTCGGTGATGACGATCGTGGTGCGACCGTTGGAGTCCTCTTCGATCTCGACGACGCCGCGCATCCGGATGGAGCCGCGACCGGTCGAATACGCGTCCTGAATACCCTGGCCGCCGACGATGAGTCCGTGGGTGGGGAAGTCTGGG
>NZ_NOZF01000137.1:0-19875 GCF_002258565.1 Rhodococcus sp. 05-2254-6 | reverse complement strand
CCTCTCGGGATGCCGCACGCGGGTCTGCGGGAATTCCACGGCGTCGACGACCCCGACGAGCCCGCCGTAGACGATGAATTCGTTCTCGCTGCCCCGGACCATTCTGATGAGATTGCGGGGTTCGGCCAAGCCGCTGGCCTCCACCACGATCACGTCGATGGCGGACCGACGGTGTGCGAGGGCGTCGAACATCGCGTCCATGTCGCTGATGTCGACGGCGCAACAGATGCATCCGTTGCCGAGCGAGACCATCGAATCGACCTGGCCGGCCACGAGCATCGAGTCGATGTTGATCGCCCCGAAGTCGTTGACCACAACACCTATTCGGATACCGGAATCATTGCGCAACAGGTGGTTCAGCAGGGTGGTCTTGCCTGCGCCGAGAAAGCCCGCAACTATCACCACCGGAATTCGTCGACGCGCCACGGCGTCCGAGACTACCGGTCGGCGAGAATCTGCTTCAGCAGGCCTCGAGCGAACGTCGACACACTGCTCACGTTGTCCGGGGCAGCGAGAACGAATTCATCGTCTACGGCGGGCTCGTCGGGGTCGTCGACGCCGTGGAATTCCCGCAGACCCGCGTGCGGCATCCCGAGATCGACCAGCACCTGCAATTGGCCGACCTGGTGGTGTTGAACAAGTCCGACGCGGTGACCGAGTCCGAACGCTCCGCGGTGGTGTCGACGGTGCAGTCGGTCGTAGGAGACGTGCCCGTCGTACCCGTGGCCTTCGGTCGCGTCGACCCGCTGCTGCTGTTCGACAGACGCGAGGATCACTCGGTGAATTCGGCAATGGCGGTGCAGCTGTCGTTCGACGAACTACTCCGAGAGAATCATGACCATGACCATGACCACGAGCACGACCGACACCTGCACGCGCAGTACTCACACACCGAATTCGTCACGGCGGAGCCCGTCGAACCGCGTCGGTTGATCGAGTTCCTGGAGAATCCTTCCGGGAACCTCTATCGCATCAAGGGATTCGTGCATTTCGGCATCGCCGGCTACCCGCAGAAGTTCGTCGTGCACACGGTGGGCCGACACATTCGATTCGAGGCTGCGTCGTGGGCCCGAGGCGAGCCCGAGCAGACCTCACTGGTGCTGATCGGTACCGAACTCGATGCGTCGTTCGTCGAGCAGCGGTTGCGTGCCTGTGTGCGAGGACCGGACGACGCCGCCGACGCCTCCGCGATGCTTCCGGTCCATCGCTACCTCGAGAGCGGCTAGTTCCCTAGAGCCCGACCCACTCGGTACGTCCGCCCTCGAATCCCTGACGCTTCCAGATCGGAACCTCGGCCTTGATCCGCTCGACGAGTCGGGCGCAGGCCTCGAACGCTTCGGCGCGGTGAGCCGAGCCGACGGCCGCGACGAGTGCGAGGTCGCCGACGCGCAGATCGCCGACGCGATGCACTGCGGCCACCGCCAATCCGGTCTCTGCCGATACCTCCGAGCAGCAGCGGCTCAGGAACCGTTCTGCATCGGGGTGGGCGCGGTATTCCAGAGTCTCCACCGCATGTCCGCCGTCGTGATCGCGCACGATTCCGCTGAACAGCACGACGGCACCGTGACGCGAATCCTGCACTGCTGCCTCTACTTCGGCAGTGCTCAACGGTTCGTTCGAGATACGGGCGACGAGCTCACTCATCGTGGGGGCCTCCTCCGGCGATCTGGGCCAGTACATGGTCGAGGAGCGGGTCGAGAACGGAGAGTCCGTCCTTCACGCCACCCGGTGAGCCCGGCAGGTTGACTATCAGTGTGCGTCCGATCAGACCCGAGACGCCGCGGCTGAGCACCGCGTGAGGCGTCGCAGACGTTCCGCGGGTTCGGATGGCATCGGCGATGCCCGGCATGTCGATGTCGAGGAGGGCTGCCGTCGCCTCGGGGGTCGCATCGGTGGGGGATACGCCGGTGCCGCCGGTGCTGACGATCAGCGACGGTTCGCCGAGCAGAGCGTCCTGCAGCCCCGCAGCGATGTCGGCATCGGCGTACACGAGTGGGCCCCGCACGGCGAAGCCTCGATCGGTCAACCAGGACGCGATGGTGGGGCCGGTGGTGTCCGGTCGAGTTCCGTTCGCGCCGCCGGTGGAGGCCACAAGTACCGCCGCGGACCGTGAGGACTCGAATACCGGCGCAGCCGCAGCGTCGGGGGAGACCTCTGCGTCGTCCCGCTGCCAATGTCCGTGCTTGCCGCCGTCTTTGGTGAGCAACCGGACGCCGTTCATGGTGGCACCGGGATCGACGGCTTTGACCATGTCGTGCAGGGTCAGGCCGGCGACGGCGACCGCGGTCAGTGCTTCCATCTCGACCCCGGTACGTCCGGTGGTGCGGGCGGTTGCCTCGACCGTGATGGACGACTCGGTGAATCCGAACGAGATCTTCACCGAGGAGAGGGCGAGCTGATGGCACAGCGGAATCAGTTCCGACGTCCGCTTCGCTGCCGAGATGCCGGCGATGCGGGCGGTGGCGAGAACGTCCGCCTTGGGCATGTCGTCCGCGCGCACGAGCGTGATGACCTCGGCCGTGGTGACGAATTCACCGGCGGCGACGGCCGTGCGCGAGGTTTCCTTCTTGTGCGCCACATCGACCATGCGGGCGCGGCCCTGATCGTCGAGATGAGACAGCTGGGGTTGCGGGGCGTCGGTGGTCACAGCGGCCACACCTCCACGTCGGTTCCTGCGGCGAGTTCGGTTGTCTCGGAGTCGATATCGATCAGCACATCGGCCCATGCCAGTGCGGCCACCAGGTGCGAGCCGGGGCCGGCGACGAGCTCGACCCGACCGTCGTCGCGTAATCGGCCACGAAGTAGTTGTCTGCGACCGGGCGGTGACACGATCGATTCGTGCAGGGCCGCGGTGGTCGAGAGCACCGGCGGCAGACCGGCCGCCCGCCGAACGATGTTGCGCGCGAACATGATGTACGAGACGACCGTACTGACGGGATTGCCGGGAAAGCTGAGCACGGGGACGCCGTCGAACATCGTGATGCCCTGCGGTCCGCCCGGCTGCATACGAACCGATCCGAAGTTGCCGCCGAGGGGGCGGAGTACGTCCTTGACCACCTCGAAGTCTCCCATCGACACTCCGCCGGACGTGATGATCAGCTCGGCCGATTCGGCTGCGGCGTCGAGGATCTCGCGAAAGCGGCTCGGCTCGTCGGAGCTGCGCGAAACGGAGACCACCTCTGCGCCGCTGGCGCGAAGGTGTGCGGCAAGGGTGATGCCGTTCGAGTCGTAGATCTGACCGGGCGTCAGCGTCGAACCGGCGTCGACCAGTTCGGCTCCGGTGGTCACCACGGCCACCCGGGGGCGCGAGCGAACGTCCACTTCGCCGAATCCGACGGCGGCGAGAACGGAGATGTGGCGGGGTTCGAGCACTCGACCCGACTCGACCAGGATTGTCCCGACGCGCACGTCGCTTCCTTGTTCGCGTACGAATTCGCCTGCTGCGCGGCCTCTTTCGATCGTCACGGAGCCGGCCGTCGGTACCGAGGTGTCCTCGACGGGGACGATGGTGTCCGCTCCGTCCGGAATGGGGGCACCGGTCATGATCTTGGCGGCGCTGCCCGGCGCGAGAACTGCCGACTGCGTCGGGCCTGCGGCGATGATCGTCGAGACCGGAAGCGTCACCGGGGTCGTCGCCACGGATTGAGAATCCACGGCGTAGCCGTCCATCTGCGAGTTGCAAAACAGTGGCAGATCGACCGGAGATCGAACGTCCTCGAAGGAGACGCGGCCCAACGCGTCGTCGAGAAGGATTCGCTGAGCGGTTCTCGCTGTCAGCGCCGCGAGCAGAGTCTCGACCGCGGCGGCATGTTCCTCGACCGATACCGCGGTCACCGTGCGGATCCAGTGATCGCGTGCGTCTGCTCAACCGTCATGGGTGCCAATCCTAGGCACGCCGATCCGTCCGCTCGGTGTGGGCTGCGGCATAATGGGTAGACACATCTACGACAGGCGTGATTCCCGACAGAGACGAGGTACGAGGTGACGGTGGACAGTGTCACCTCGCTCGGCATTCCAACGTTCGGCACCACCACGGGTTCTGCGGCAGGCGGGGTGAACTCCGTGTCCGATCGACCGGACGTGCCACACCTGATCGATCGATTCGGCCGGGTGGCCCGCGACCTGCGTATCTCGATCACCGAGAAATGCTCGCTGCGCTGCACGTACTGCATGCCCGAGGAGGGCCTTCCGGCTATCCCGGCGGCAGCGTTGCTGACACCGGCCGAGATCGCTCGCGTGGTCTCGGTGTCCGTGCGGCTGCTGGGTATCAGGGATGTGCGTTTCACCGGAGGCGAACCGCTGATGCGCCGCGACCTCGACGACATTCTGCGGTTGTGCCGCGAAGCCGCGGAGGGTGTGCCGCTGTCGATGACCACCAACGCCGTCGGTCTCGAACACCGGGCTCGGTCCTTGGCCGACGCGGGGTTGACCCGAGTGAACGTCTCGTTGGATTCCGTCGACCGCGAAGATTTCGCTCGCCTGACCCGACGAGACCGGTTGCCGTCCGTGCTCGCCGGAATCAGGGCAGCGCAGCGAGCCGGGATCGGACCGGTCAAGGTCAATGCCGTTCTGATGCGCGACACACTGTCCGGTGCCGTCGATCTGCTGCGCTGGTGTCTCGACGAGGGGGTGGCACTTCGATTCATCGAGCAGATGCCGCTCGACGCCGATCACGCGTGGGCCCGCGCGAACATGATCGACGCCCAGACCTTGCTCGACGAGCTGTCCAACGAATTCGACCTGCGTGAGGTGGGGCGTGCCGACCCCTCGGCCCCTGCCGAGGAGTGGAGCGTCGACGGCACCGACGCCACCGTCGGCATCATCGCGTCGGTGACGCGCTCGTTCTGCGGTGATTGCGACCGCACCAGGATCACTGCAGAAGGAACGATTCGGTCCTGTCTGTTCAGCGACGACGAAACCGACCTGCGGGCCGCTCTGCGCGGCGGTGCCACCGACGAAGAACTGGCAGCGGTATGGCGTGGGGCCATGTGGAACAAGTGGGCGGGACACGGCATCGACGCCGACGGCTTCGTACCTCCCACCCGCAGCATGGGAGCCATCGGTGGGTGACACCCAGGTGGAGGTGCGGTATTTCGCTGCAGCGGTCGACGCGTCGCACTGCGAGTCCGAGTACCTCACCGTGCCGGTCGGTGCCACCCTTGCAGATCTGAGAGAGCTGATTCTGTCCCGGCACGGCGCGCCGATGGAGCCGATTCTCAGGGTGTCGGCGTACCTGGTGGGCGAAGATCTCACCCGCGATCTGGGGCGCACGATCGGCGGCAGGGTCGACGTGCTGCCGCCCTTCGCCGGCGGCTGAGCACACCCCGCCGCCGACCCGTGGCTGCCCAATTCAGCTGCTTCTCTTCCACCAATCGTCGAATGGCGTCACAGGCACCGTGCGCTTGTGACGAGTTGCCAGGAACATCTTCTCCAGCTTGTCGGCGACTTCCTCGGTGACATCCTTGCCCTCCAGGTAGTCGTCGATCTGCTCGTACGTGACGCCGAGGGCTTCCTCGTCGGGTAGCGCAGGTCGATCGTCTTCGAGGTCTGCGGTGGGAACCTTGCGCCAGGTGCTCTCGGGTGCCCCCAGCTCGCGCAGCAGTGCCGCGCCCTGGCGCTTGCTCAAGCCGGTCAGCGGAGTCAGATCGACGCCGCCGTCACCGAATTTGGTGAAGAAGCCGGTGATCGCCTCGGCGGCATGATCGGTGCCCACGACGACGTAGCCGAGTTCGCCTGCGAGGGCGTACTGCGCGACCATGCGCTGGCGAGCCTTGATGTTGCCGCGGACGAAGTCTCGGATTCCGGCACTACCGAGTGCTTCCGCCGTCGCGGCCGCTGCGGCGTCGGCGGCGTCCTTGATGTTCACCGTCACCGTGCGGTCGGGATCGATGAACTTCAGCGCGATCGAGGCGTCGTCCTCGTCGGCCTGCACGCCGTAGGGGAGGCGAACGGCGACGAACTCGGCCTCGTGTCCGTCCGCTCGGAGCTCCGTCGCAGCCTGTTGGGCGAGCTTGCCGGTGAGCGTGCTGTCCTGTCCGCCACTGATGCCGAGCACGAACCCCGAGGCCGGCGTCGACGCCAGGTAGTCCTTGAGGAAGTCGACTCGCCTGCGGACCTCCGTGATCGGGTCGATGCTCGACTGCACGGCCAGCTCGCGCATGATCCCCGTGCGCAATTCCGAGTTGATGTGTCCCATCACGTCATCCTAATGACGAATGCCGGGGCCGATCTCGCGCCGTGCGTAGTGTCGGTGGTCGTGAGTGGAACCTCCGATACCTTCGTCAAGCGAAACCCCCAGGCACACCCCGACTTCTACGCCGCCGAGGCCACCGGGCTCGGGTGGCTCGGCGAGGCCGGGGCCCCGGTCGTCGGGGTCGTCGGGCACGGCCGGGCGTACATCGAACTCGAGCGGCTGGTGGCGGCCCGTCCCACGCCTGCCGGAGCCGAACGATTCGGGCGCGCGCTCGCCGCGACACACTCGGCCGAAGCCGCCGGGTTCGGTGCGCCACCCGTGGATGCCGACGGCGTCGCCTTCTCGGGTCAGCTGTTCATCGGATCCCGGCCCATGAGCAGTACGGTGCACCGATCCTGGGGAGCCTTCTACGCGGCCGAACGAGTGTTGCCGTTTCTCCGAATCGCGGTCGACGCCGGAACCGTGACGCCGGGGGAGGCGTCGGTCGTCGAATCGGCGTGTGGACGCATCGCGGACGGCGACTTCGACGATGCAGAGCCGCCGAGTCGTATTCACGGCGATCTCTGGAACGGCAACGTGTTCTGGACCGACGCGGGAGTGGTGCTGATCGATCCGGCGGCGCACGGTGGGCACCGCGAAACCGATCTGGCGATGCTGGCGCTGTTCGGTTGCCCCCACCTCGACGTCGTCGTCGGCGGGTACGAGACGGTGCAGCCGTTGCGAGCAGGGTGGCGCGAACGCACAGCACTGCATCAGCTGCATCCACTCGCCGTTCACGCAGCCGGTCACGGCCGCTCGTACGGCACCGCGCTGCACGCGGCGGCCGCCGCCGTCGTCCGTCTTTGAACGCAGGACCTACCGAGTGCGAGTTGCCCCGATGGCTATCGGACTCGAGTTGCCCGGCGTACCAAGTCTTCCCAACCGTCGGCAAGGCGATCCATCGGCATTCCCAGATCGCGGTACTGATGGAGGACCAGGGTGGCTTCGAGTGGTGTGAGCAGCCAGTACGCGAGCAATTCGAGATCCCCGTCCACCTCGGCGGCGCGGAGCAGCGAGAGCACATGGGTGAAGTTGACCATGTGCGCCGGGGCGGAATACCGCGCGTCGTCGGCGCTCTCCGCGGCGCGGAGCACTTCCCCTTGAACGTTGACGAATTCCAGTCGCGCTCGGCCGAAGGCGACGAGACGATCGATCGGGTCGGCTCCCGGGCCCAGCGGCGGATCGCCGAACATGAACGAGTGCTGCAGTTTCTTCTCGGTGTGGTCGAGCAACGCACGCATCAGCCCGGCCCGGTTCCCGAAGCGACGGAACACGGTGCCCTTGCCCACTCCGGCCTTGGTGGCCACCGCGTCCATGGTGATGGCGTCCGCTCCGACGGCCGCCACCAGATCCGTTGCGGCATCGAGGAGCAGGCGACGGTTGCGGGCTGCGTCGCACCGCTCGGAGTCCTCGCCCGCTATGGGCAGCATGGGGCCGGTCACAGACGAAGCCTACCTTGCCGGGAACATAAATGGACCACGGTCCGTTTGGATGGTAGGAATTGACACGACGATCACGTCATCCGAACTCGCGAAGGAATAACCTCATGTCAGACGCTCATGTACTCGTTCTCGTCGGAAGCTTGCGCGCCGAGTCGGTGAACAAGCGGATCGCCGAGACTGCTGTCACCGTGGCACCCGCCGGTGCCGAGGTAGTGGTCTACGACGGACTCGGAGATGTCCCCTTCTACAACGAGGACATCGACGTCGAGGGATCGGTGCCCGAGGGCGCACTCGCTCTGCGGGCCGCTGCCGAGAAGGCCACGGCGTTGTTGCTGGTCACGCCCGAATACAACGGCACCATTCCGGCCGTGCTGAAGAACGCCATCGACTGGCTTTCGCGCCCCTACGGTGCGGGTGCCATGGTGGGCAAGCCGGTCGTCGTCATCAGCGCTTCCCCCAGTGGCAACGGAGCGAAGTGGGCGCACGAGGACACCAGCAAGGCCGTCCGCATCGCCGGCGGAACGGTTCTCGAGGATGTTCGGCTCTCCATCGGTGGCACCATCGACAAGTTCGGCTCGGCCCACCCGCGTGAGAACGCCGAGGTCTCCGGTGAGATCGGCCACGTCGTTGCCGAACTGGTGAAGGCCGCCGACGAACTCGTGAGTGCGTGACCCGTTCGGTTATGGGAATCGTTTTCATGTAGGGTTTGCGGCATGAAGGTGAGAAACTCGTTGAAATCGCTCAAGAACAAGCCCGGCGCACAGGTGGTACGACGCCGTGGCACGGTGTTCGTGATCAACAAGAAGGAACCGCGGTTCAAGGCGCGCCAGCGCTGACCACTGCGTGATCGCCGAAGGGCCCTCGGAGAAGTTCGAGGGCCCTTCGGCGTGTCGTGGGGAGGGTCGACGGTTCTCGGTACACGTCATGGACCCGGCCCGGTCTCCCTGTGACGAACAACATGCGCGCGATGTGACGTGCGACACGCCGATGTCCTCCGATTCTTGGGGCTTCACAACGCCGTGACCAGCGAATACCAAGCATGTTGTTCGCAACATCTCGTGTTCTAGGCAGATGTCGGACACTAGGTGTAGTGTTTGACCAACCGAGAGACCACAACTCGAAGAGCCTGCAAACATGGGTTCGAGCAGGTCGAAGTCGCCCTGAGCGGGAGATGTTCTCGGTGCCACACGCAGAGCACATCGGTCGCGTCGGTTCACCCGATGGCGACAACGGAAAGAGGGACACCATGAGCATCACCGTTTACACCAAGCCCGCCTGCGTTCAGTGCAATGCCACCTACCGCGCCCTCGACAAGGCCGGTATCGAGTACTCCGTCATCGACATCTCGCAGGACCCCGAAGCGCGCGACTACGTCATGGCTCTCGGCTACCTGCAGGCTCCGGTCGTCGTTGCCGGTGACGATCACTGGTCCGGCTTCCGTCCAGACCGCATCAAGAGCCTTGCAGCGAACGCTGCTTGAACAGAACGAGGAAGTGAGTGAGCGGTGAGTTTCCAACCGCAGTCCACCCACTCACTGGTCTATTTCTCCAGCGCGTCCGAGAACACTCATCGCTTCGTCTCGAAGCTGGACGTTCCTGCGACGCGCATTCCATTACGTGATCCGGACGGCACTTTTCGTGTCGACACTCCCTACGTCCTCATCGTGCCGACGTACGGGGGAGGGGTCACGTACTCCGGGCGCGACACCAACTACGTCCCCAAGCGTGTGATCAAGTTTCTCAACGACAAGCACAATCGGTCGTTGATCCGAGCTGTCATCGCTGCCGGAAACACGAACTTCGGTGACTCGTTCTGCTTCGCGGGAGATGTCATTTCGCAGAAGTGCGCAGTTCCGTATCTCTACCGATTCGAATTGATGGGCACCCCCGAGGACGTAGTGCGGGTCCGCGAGGGGCTGGAGGACTTCTGGGAACGTGAAGTCCGACGCGCCGCCCACACGCACTAGAGCACCACACACCACATACCCAGTAGGAGCATCGCCGTGGCACCGACCATCACCGACGCAGGACCCGTACCCAGCACCGTCCGCGGCGACGGCGACATGGACTACCACGCGCTCAACGCGATGCTCAATCTGTACGGGCCCAACGGTGAGATCCAGTTCGAGAAGGATCGCGAGGCCGCCAATCAGTACTTCCTGCAGCACGTCAATCAGAACACCGTGTTCTTCCACGATCTGGACGAGAAGCTGGACTACCTCGTCGAGGAGAACTACTACGAGCCCGAGGTTCTGGACCAGTACTCCCGCGAGTTCGTGAAGTTCCTGATCAACCACGCGTACTCGAAGAAGTTCCGGTTCCCCACGTTCCTCGGGGCGTTCAAGTACTACACCTCGTACACGCTCAAGACGTTCGACGGCAAGCGTTACCTCGAGCGGTTCGAGGACCGGGTGTGCATGGTGGCGCTGACGCTGGCCGCAGGCGACGAGGCCCTGGCCACCGATCTGGTCGACGAGATCATCGCAGGCCGCTTCCAGCCCGCGACGCCCACCTTCCTCAACTCCGGCAAGAAGCAGCGCGGCGAGCCCGTCTCGTGCTTCCTGCTGCGTATCGAGGACAACATGGAGTCCATCGGCCGCTCCATCAACTCGGCCCTGCAGCTGTCCAAGCGTGGTGGCGGAGTTGCGTTGCTGCTGAGCAACATTCGCGAGGCCGGCGCGCCCATCAAGCGCATCGAGAATCAGTCCTCGGGTGTCATCCCGATCATGAAGCTGCTCGAGGATTCGTTCTCCTATGCCAACCAGCTCGGTGCGCGTCAGGGCGCGGGCGCGGTCTACCTGCATGCTCACCACCCCGACGTCTACAAGTTTCTCGACACCAAGCGTGAGAACGCGGACGAGAAGATCAGGATCAAGACGCTCTCGCTCGGAATCGTCATCCCGGACATCACGTTCGAGCTGGCCAAGAAGAACGAGGACATGTACCTGTTCTCGCCGTACGACGTCGAGCGCATCTACGGGGTCCCGTTCGCAGACATCGACGTCTCCGAGAAGTACTACGAGATGGTCGACGACAAGCGGATCCGCAAGACCAAGATCAAGTCGCGCGAGTTCTTTCAGACTCTCGCCGAGTTGCAGTTCGAGTCCGGTTACCCGTACATCATGTACGAGGACACCGTCAATCGCGCGAACCCGGTGAAGGGCAAGATCACTCACTCCAACCTGTGCTCGGAGATCCTTCAGGTCTCGACGCCGTCGACGTTCAACGACGACCTTTCGTACAGTCATGTCGGCAAGGACATCTCGTGCAACCTCGGTTCGCTGAACATCGCCAAGACGATGGACTCGCCCGATTTCGGTAAGACCATCGCCGTGGCCATTCGCGGACTCACCGCAGTGTCCGATCAGACGCACATCTTCTCCGTGCCGTCGATCGAGCAGGGCAACAACGATTCTCACGCAATCGGCCTCGGGCAGATGAATCTGCACGGCTACCTCGCACGGGAGCGCATTCACTATGGCTCGACCGAGGGCATCGACTTCACCAACATCTACTTCTACACGGTGCTGTTCCACGCTCTCCAGGCATCGAATCAGCTGGCCAAGGCTCGTGGGCAGTACTTCAAGGGGTTCCCGGACTCCAAGTACGCGTCGGGTGAATTCTTCGACAAGTACACCGATCAGGTCTGGGAGCCGGCCACACCCAAGGTTGCGAAGTTGTTCGCCGATGCGGGCGTATCCGTTCCCACTCAGGCGGATTGGACGACGTTGAAGGCGTCGGTGCAGGAGCACGGGATCTACAACCAGAACCTGCAGGCCGTCCCGCCGACCGGTTCCATCTCGTACATCAACAACTCCACCTCGTCGATTCACCCGGTGGCGTCGAAGATCGAGATTCGCAAGGAAGGCAAGATCGGCCGCGTCTACTACCCGGCACCGTATCTCGACAACGACAACCTGGATTTCTACCAGGACGCGTACGAGATCGGGTACGAGAAGATCATCGACACCTACGCTGCCGCAACGCAACACGTCGATCAGGGCCTGTCTCTGACGCTGTTCTTCAAGGACACGGCCACCACTCGTGACATCAACCGCGCGCAGATTTACGCATGGCGTAAGGGCATCAAGACGCTCTACTACATCCGCCTGCGCCAGTTGGCCCTCGAAGGCACCGAGGTGGAGGGTTGCGTGTCCTGCATGCTGTAGTCGACTCGGTCGGTCGGCCTGTGGCGAATACAGCGATATCGCGGTGCGCCGCGGAGCATAATCAGGCATGGACACCGAAGCGGGCGACGAGGTCGAATCCGATATCGATGTGACAATTGCTCGGAAGGACGTGCGTCCTTCCGAGCAATCGTCGCGTGGTCGACACGCCCGACGGCGTGTACCTCGCAGCGGGTTGGGCGAGTGGGATCCAGCCTCACGTGGCCATGATGCGCTCGAAACGGTGCTGGCGCAGAACACCATTCGGGTGCCGGAGCTACTCCCGATCCGCTACGCCCGCATGTCCGCATCGCCGTGGACCTACTTCCGTGGGGCCGCGGCCGTGATGGCGGCCGATCTCGCGTCGACTCCGCACACCGGCATCGAGGTCCAGTTGTGTGGCGACGCCCATGTGTTGAACTTCGGATTGTGGGCCACCCCCGAACGGAACCTGTACTTCGATCTCCGCGACTTCGACGAAACGCTGCCGGGCCCGTTCGAGTGGGATCTCCAGAGGCTGGCGACGTCTCTGGTGGTTCTCGGTCGCGAGAACGGGGTCGATGCGCGGCGCTCCGATCGGGCGGTCGCGGCGATGACAGCGGCGTACTGCAGAAAGATGAGGGCGTACGCGAAAACCCCGGAGATCGACATCTGGTACGACCGCATCGACGTCGCGGGTTTGCTCGGTCACTTCTCGTCGGGCATCGCCCGCCACGCCGAGAAACTCATCGAAACGAAAGCCGAGCGTCGTACCAGCCGTGGAGCGTCCCGCAAGTTCACCGAGACGAGGGACGGGCGTCGACGAATTCGCGAGGACCCGCCTTTTCGCACCCACGTGGGTGATTCCCAGATCGAACTGGTGCAGGCGGTCATCGCCGGTTACAGCGAGTCGGTCGACGACCATATCTGGAGTCTGCTGTCCAGGTTCCGAGTTCTCGACGTGGTTCGGCAGGTGGTCGGCGTCGGGAGCGTAGGGATGCGGGTGTATCTGGCGCTGCTGGAAGAACGGCGGACGGGCGATCCGTTCTTCCTGCAGATCAAGCAGGCGGGGCCGTCGGTGTTCGAGCGGTTTCTCGAACCGAGCAGGTACGACAATCAAGGTGCGCGCGTGGTCAGCGGACAGCGAATGCTGCAGAGTGCCACCGATATGTTCGTGGGATGGACTGCAGTGGGGGACATGAACTTCTACGTTCGGCAGTTCCGTGACATGAAGGTCATTCCCGACGGCGAGATCATCGGGCCGTACCTCACCGAATTCGCAACCGCATGCGGTGAGGTGCTCGCACGAGCGCACGCCCGAAGTGGTGACGCGGAGGCGATCGCCGACTACCTCGGCCGAGGAGACAAGGTCGATCGGGCGATGGTGGCTTTCGCCCACGCCTACGCCGATCAGAACGAGCGCGATCACGCGCAGTTGGTCGAGGCCATCGAAGCCGGAACCGTCCCGTGCTCGGTGGGGTGGTGACAGACCGAAGCAGGCGTAGGGGTCGTCTCTGCGGGCAACACTCGCGGCACACTTTGTAGTGCCTACCGGACTTGTCGGACACAACGGGTAGTGTTCGTGTCAGCGACTTTTCACGTAGTTCCGTCCCAGTTCTCGCTCATCGACCTGTAGGTAGGCACCCATGGTAAAGCTCATCGATCGCGTCTCCGCGATCAACTGGAATCGGGTCCAGGACGACAAGGACTCCGAAGTGTGGGAGCGCCTCACCAGTAATTTCTGGCTGCCGGAGAAGGTGCCGGTATCCAACGACATTCCGTCGTGGGCAACGCTGACCGCCGTCGAGAAGCAGTTGACGATGCGTGTGTTCACCGGATTGACACTGCTCGACACCATTCAGGGCACCGTCGGCGCCGTCAGCCTCATTCCTGATGCCATCACTCCCCACGAGGAGGCGGTGTACACCAACATCGCGTTCATGGAGTCGGTGCACGCCAAGAGCTACAGTTCCATCTTCTCCACCCTCAGCTCCACCCGCGACATCGACGACGCATTCCGCTGGTCCGAGGAGAACGTCAACCTCCAGCGCAAGGCCGAGATCGTCCTGAACTTCTACCACGGTGACGATCCGCTCAAGCGTAAGGTCGCGTCGACGCTGCTCGAATCGTTCCTGTTCTACTCCGGCTTCTACCTGCCGATGTACTGGTCCTCACGGGCCAAGCTCACCAACACCGCGGACCTGATCCGTCTGATCATCCGCGACGAGGCCGTGCACGGGTACTACATCGGGTACAAGTACCAGAAGGGTCTCGAGAAGGTCAGCGAGGCGCAGCGCGAGGAACTCAAGAACTACACCTTCGAGTTGCTGTTCGAGTTGTACGACAACGAGGTCGAGTACACCCAGGACCTCTACGACGAGATCGGCCTGACCGAGGACGTCAAGAAGTTCCTGCGCTACAACGCCAACAAAGCACTGAACAATCTCGGCTACGAGGGCCTGTTTCCCAAGGACGAGACGGACGTCAACCCGGCGATTCTGTCGGCGCTCTCACCGAACGCCGACGAGAATCACGACTTCTTCTCCGGTTCGGGTTCCTCGTACGTCATCGGCAAGGCCGTCAACACCGAAGACGAGGACTGGGACTTCTGAGCCCGTTCGCCACGCCGGGACGCTCACGAATTCGGTGGGCGTCCCGGCGGGCGAATGTCCTCGGCGTCCTTGGGCATTCGGCCCTTCTCGCTCAGAGCGCGGCGCAATAGGAACTCGATCTGAGCATTGGTGCTCCGCAACTCGTCGGAGGCCCAACGGGCGAGAGCGTCGTGCACAGCTGGGTCCAACCGCAGCAGAATCTTCTTACGCTCGACGGCCATGGCTCACTGGTACAGCGATCCGGTGTTGACGACTGGTTGCGTGTCTCGGTCGCTGCACAGGACCACGAGCAGATTCGACACCATCGTGGCCTTGCGCTCCTCGTCGAGTTCGACGACGTGCTTTTCCTCCAGCTTCCCGAGCGCCATCTCCACCATTCCGACGGCACCTTCGACGATCTGCTGACGGGCGGCGATGACCGCGCCTGCCTGTTGCCGCCGCAACATTGCTTGAGCGATCTCCGGTGAGTAGGCCAACCGGTTGATTCGGGTTTCGATCACCTCGACACCGGCCGAACGTACCCGTGCGTGCACCTCCTCCGACATGGCGGCGGTGATCTCGTCGGCGTTCTCCCGCAACGACATTCGCCCTTCGGCGTCGTACGGGTAGCTGCCGGCGATGTGCCGGACGGCGGACTCGGTCTGGACGGCGACGAACTCCTCGTAGTCATCGACCTGGAACGACGCCAGTGCGGTATCGGCGACCTGCCAGACGACGATGGCGGAGATCTCGATCGGGTTGCCGTCGGCGTCGTTGACCTTGGATTGTCCGGTCTCGTGGTTGCGGATTCGCGTCGAGATGGCCCTGCGATACGTCAACGGATTGGTCCAGCGCAGCCCCGGCGTCCGCAGGGTGCCGCTGTACGAACTCCCGAGGAGCTGAAGAACGCGAGCCTGATTCGGTTGCACCAGCGTCAGGCCCATGAGTGCCGGAAGTGAGAGGACGAACAGTACTACCCCGGGCACGATCAGTCCGACGACGGTGAAGACCAGTCCGACCGTGAACGCGGCGATTCCGCCGAGAAACAGCGCGAGGCCGATGCCGAGCATCGACCAGCCGGGAAGATCCCATCCCGGGCGCTCGGCGATGGTGGTGGTCGGGGTACCCGTCGGCTTCTCGGCGACGGTTGCAGGTGCGGACATGAGAACCTCCCTCTCGATGGTGATATTAAAGTGATATCACATTACGAATCGAAAGGGGGAAGGTTCGGTCGAACTGTGTCCTCGGTGCGGTCGGGAGTCAGCGCCGGAACCACGCCGACGGCTCGTCGGCGATGGCCTTCTTGATTCGCAATCGCGAAGTGGCCGTGAGGTTTTCGGGGAGCTCGTCGAGTGCGAACCAGGCAACGTCGAGATTCTCGTCGTCGGCCACATGCGGGATGCCGCCGGTGTATCGAGCGAGGAACGTGATGTCCAGATACTGCGCGACGTCGCCGTTGGGGTAGGTGATCGGCTCCGTCACGTCGACGCTCGTCAAGCGCTCGATCGAGGCGTCCACCCCGGTTTCCTCGCCGATCTCACGCAGCGCTGCCGGGGCGGGTTCCTCGCCCGGCTCGAGAATTCCCGAGACCACGGCCCAGGTGTTGTTGTCCGCTCGCAGCGTCAGCAGCACGCGCCGGTTGTCGTCGAGAACGACTGCGCTGACACCGGACAGCCACAACGGCGACGTTCCGACGACACTGCGCAGGGCACGGACGAATTCGGGAATCGGCATCGCGTCAGGAGACGTAGGCGTTCAGGGAGGCGGACAGGTCGTCCAGAACGGCCCGTGCCGCGACGACGCCGCTGCCCGACCAAACAGTGTCGTTGACGGCGAAGACCCGACCGTCGGTGACCGAACCGAGAGCGTGCCACGCATCGGAGTCCATCACCTCGCGCCCGAAGCTCTCGCCGTCGGGGCCCGCGAATCGCACGTAGACGATGTCTCCCTCGACCGGCGTGAGGTTGTCCGACTCGACCGAGAACGTGGCGTCGCGCTGGCTCTGGGGCCGGCCGACTCCGACCTCGTCGAGTATCTGGCCCGCGAACGAGTTCGGTCCGTCCACCTCGATGGAGTCCGCCGCGAATCGGACGACGGACGCCTGGGTCTGGGTGGCGTCGATCTCACGACCGACTCGTTCGGCGTCCGCGGAGAACGAGGCGAGTGCCTCGAATGCCGCCTGGCCGCGACCGAGCGCCGCCGCGGACTGCAGAAAGGTGTCTTTCCAACCCTGCCCCGTTGCGGTGAAGACGGTCGGGGCGATGGCTGTCAGCTCGTCGTACGTAGTCGATCCGAGCGACTCGGCACCGAGGATCAGATCGGGGTCGAGGGCAGCGATGGCATCGATGTCGGGTGAACCCACCGGCCCGACGGACGGAACGGACGCCAGTCCGGTGCCCAGGTACAGCGGTTGGTCTCCGTCGCCCCGGAAATCGGGGTCGATCGTGGCCGCCCCGACGACGCGCTCCCAGATGCCGACCGCGCAGCTCGCGTCCAGGCCTGCGCCATCGAGCACGACGATGCGCTGGGGGTCGGCCGGAAGGACGCTGATGCCCTCGGCATGTCCGACGGGTCTGGTGTCACCCTCGATACCGGTCGGATCGAGTGGTGCCAGTGCGGGGCACAGACCCGCGGTGTCCCGGTTGTTGCCGACCACTCCGGCACCGGCGATGTTCGTGGTGGTGCGAACGATGGTGGATGCGTCGTCCTGCGCCTCGGAGTCGGAACAACCGACCAGCGCCACGGCGGCGGCGAGGCACACGGAGGCGACGGCACCGATCCTGCGCGGCGCACACGAACGGGGGACTCGTGGATGGAGTGGCAACGCGGGACTTCCTTCGACGGGTCGGGTGGTCTCACACAGTATCGGAAGGCGGCCGTCGCAGAACACCCGAACGGACACCGCGGAGCGTGCGGAATCGGCAACTCCCGCGGCGTCCCCGACTGCGCCGGAAAGGCCGACAGCGCAGGCAGATCGCGCGATCCGGGCACGGCCGATCGGGCCCAATACGACACACGGTAGGACCGGTTCGGCAAGCGTCGGTCCGAAGGTCTACGATTCGAGGAGCGCACGACTAGATGACGTCGCCTCGTGGTTCGAGGTCCGACGCGCAATCAGGAGGATCTGTGACTGCCCTAGCGCCTAGGCCCGCACCTGCGGTGGATGCTGCTCGGCCGTTCCCGCCGCGGACGGGACCGAAGGGGTCGTTCCTGCACAAAGCGGTGACGACAACCGATCCCAAGGTGTTGGGAATCATGTACATCGCGACATCGTTCGCGTTCTTCCTGGTCGGTGGACTCATGGCGCTGCTGATGCGCGCCGAGTTGGCCATACCGGGAATGCAGTTCCTGTCCAACGAGCAGTACAACCAGCTGTTCACCATGCACGGCACCATCATGCTGCTGCTGTACGCGACGCCGATCGTGTTCGGATTCGCCAACTACATCCTGCCGCTGCAGATCGGTGCCCCCGATGTCGCGTTCCCACGGTTGAACGCGTTCTCGTACTGGCTCTACCTGTTCGGTGCCCTGATCACCACGGCCGGGTTCATCACTCCCGGTGGCGCAGCGGACTTCGGTTGGACCGCGTACACCCCACTGACGTCGGCTCTGCACTCGCCGGGCGTCGGCGCGGACCTGTGGATCATGGGCCTGGCCGTTGCCGGTCTCGGCACCATCCTCGGTGGCGTCAACATGATCACCACGGTGATCTGCCTGCGCGCCCCCGGTATGACGATGTTCCGTATGCCGATCTTCACCTGGAACATCCTGGTGACGTCGATCCTGATCCTGCTGGCCTTTCCGCTGCTGACGGCGGCGCTGCTCGGCCTGGCGGCCGACCGTCACCTGGGCGCGCACCTGTTCGATCCGGCCACCGGTGGCGTGTTGCTGTGGCAGCACCTGTTCTGGTTCTTCGGCCACCCCGAGGTGTACATCATCGCGCTGCCGTTCTTCGGAATCGTCTCCGAGGTGTTCCCCGTCTTCTCGCGTAAGCCGATCTTCGGCTACTCGGGTCTGATCTACGCGACAATCGCGATCGCCGCGCTCTCCATCGCCGTGTGGGCGCACCACATGTACGCCACCGGCGCTGTGCTGCTGCCGTTCTTCTCCTTCATGACGTTCCTCATCGCGGTGCCCACCGGTGTGAAGATCTTCAACTGGGTCGGCACGATGTGGCGAGGCCAGGTGACACTGGAAACGCCGATGCTGTTCTCGATCGGGTTCCTGATCACCTTCGTCTTCGGTGGTCTGACCGGTGTTCTGCTGGCATCGCCGCCCATCGACTTCCAGGTCACCGACACGTACTTCGTGGTAGCCCACTTCCACTACGTGGTGTTCGGCACCGTGGTGTTCGCGACGTACGCCGGCATCTACTTCTGGTTCCCGAAGATGACGGGCCGGATGATGGACGAGGCTCTGGGCAAGTGGCATTTCTGGCTGACGTTCTTCGGATTCCACGCCACGTTCCTGGTGCAGCACTGGCTCGGAAACGAGGGCATGCCGCGTCGGTACGCCGATTACCTTCCCTCGGACGGGTTCACCGAGTTGAACGTCATCTCCACGGTCGGTGCTTTCATTCTCGGTGCCTCGACACTGCCGTTCGTGTGGAACGTGTTCAAGTCCTACCGATACGGCGAGGTCGTCACAGTCGACGATCCGTGGGGCTACGGCAACTCGTTGGAATGGGCCACCTCGTGCCCGCCGCCGCGACACAACTTCACCGAACTGCCTCGGATCCGTTCCGAGCGTCCGGCATTCGAGTTGCACTACCCGCACATGGTCGAGCGGATGCGCGCGGAAGCGCACGTCGGGCCGGGAGCACACGGCGGTAAGACCACCGCAGTACTCGAACAGGCCCGCCGGGCCCCGATCGCCACCAGCGATCACGAAGGATCCGGAGACCCGGACCCCAAGTAGTCCACAGCGCAGCGAGAGCCCCTCCCGGCTACCGGGTGGGGCTCTTCGCTTGCGACAATCTCGTGGCGTGATCGGGCTCGCTCGTCCACGACAGGTGACACGAAGACCTATCCGGCCGCTGGGGCCGTGCACGAAAGGGAGATTCGGTGACTTCGAGCGACACCGCAGTGCTGGTGACGGTGACGGGACCCGACAAGCCGGGCGTCACATCGGTGCTGTTCGCAGCACTGTCACGGCACAACGTCAGTCTGCTCGACGTCGAGCAGGTGGTCATCCGCGGCAGATTGACACTGGGCGTTCTCCTGTCCTGCCCGCGCGATCCCGAGGCGCTCCAGGAGGAGCTTGAGGACGCGATGGCGACGGTCGGCGTTCACGTCGATGTCGAGATCGACACCGCGCGGGGCGGTGGTCAGAGCCTGGCCACCCACGTCGTCGTCGTTCTCGGACGACCCGTGACAGCGCGTGCTTTCAGCACCATCTCCCGTGAACTCGCCCGCCAGGGCGCGAACATCGATTCCATACGCGGAATTGCCGACTATCCCGTCACCG
>NZ_NOZF01000127.1:0-20299 GCF_002258565.1 Rhodococcus sp. 05-2254-6 | reverse complement strand
GAATCATTCTGTTCGTGGGGCTGGTGGTTCCGCACGCCGTGCGGATGGTGCTCGGTCCCGCCCATCGACTCCTCGTCCCGGCCAGCGCCCTCGCCGGCTCCGTCGTGCTGCTCGCTGCCGATCTCGTCACCCGCACCCTCGTCGCGAACGTCGATCTGCCGCTCGGCATGGTGACGTCACTGGCGGGTGCGCCGTTCTTCTTCTGGCTGCTCCGCCGTACCCGTGCTCGCCAGGGCGGCTGGGCGTGACGAAGCGAATCGGCACGGCACGCAACGACATCCCGGTCATCCCCGAACCGGGTTCGAATACCCTCGTCGCCCGCGGAGTCTCCGCTCGGCGCGGGGACGCGACGGTGTTGTCCGACGTCAACCTCGACGTGGTCGCCGGCGAGATACTGGCGCTGGTGGGCCCCAACGGCGCGGGCAAATCGACGCTGCTGTCGGTCATGGCGGGAGACACCGAGCCCAGCGCCGGGTCGGTTCTACTGGACGAGAAACCGCTGAACCGCCTCCGCACGGTCGACGTGGCCAGGCGGCGTGCGGTGCTTCCTCAGCAACACAGCGTCGGGTTCGCGTTCACGGCCGGCCAGATCGTTCGAATGGGTCGAGCCCCCTGGGTCGGTACGTCGGCTGCGCGCAACGACGACGACCGCGTCTCCGCAGCCATGTCCGCATGCGACGTAGCGGACTTCTCCGATCGACCGTTCGCGTCGCTCTCCGGTGGCGAGCAGGCCAGAGTTGCGCTGGCGCGCGTCATAGCCCAGGACACCGCGACGATCATGCTGGACGAGCCCACTGCCGCACTCGACCTGGGACATCAGGAGTCGGTCATGGCCGTGGTGCGCTCGCTCGCTGCCGCCGGCCGTGCCGTCGTTGTCGTGCTGCACGATCTCGGCCTCGCGGCGGCCTACGCCGACCGCGTCGCGATCCTGGACTCGGGTGAACTGGTCGCAACCGGTCCGCCGCGGGAGGTGCTCACCGCCGAGCGACTGGCCCGGGTCTACCGACATCCCGTCGACGTGTTCGACCATCCCGTGACGGGCGAACAACTGGTGGTTCCCCACCGTGTCAGAAACCCTCAAGCACGGAATTGACTCGGTTGAAGAAGGCTCGAACTGCGGTGGTGTCTCGCTGTGACGCATCGGACAGCTGCTGCGCATGGGCGACCGCGTCACGCACCACACCGACGATGCTGCGCTCGTCCGTCAGATCGACCTCGGTGACCGAATGCTCGGCAACCGCTTCGACCTCGGACCGATCCGGTACCGGAGATTGCACATCTTGGCGGTATATCTCGACGTACAGGGTGCTTCGATGCACACGAAACGCGAACGCCCGACCGTCGTCGGTGCGTCCGAAGCCGTTCGGGTGCGTTCCCGCGTTCACTTCCTCGACGACGAAGTGTGTTTCCTCGGTTCCCACGTCCACTCCCATGTCGTGTACTCACCTCGCCCGATCACGCTACCGCCTGTTCGGGCGAGACCGAACGACAACCGATCCGGCGCGGTCGATTTCGCCGAGGTCGCTGCACGCTGGTACAGATGTGGCAACGCCTCCACAGGCAGCGTCTTCTCGAGGAAGTAGGTTCGGCCTCATGCGAACACCGTCGGCTCGTTCCGTTCGAGCGGCAGTCGCGTCCGCGCTCGCCGTCGTCACAGTCCTGTCGGTCGGCGGGTGTTCCAGCGACGACGAGAACGCCGACGACATCTCCGTCGACCCCCGACCGCCGGCCGAGTCCCCCGAAGCCACTGCCACCCCCGCCGGAACCGTCAGCGCATTCGCGCCCGTGGACGCCCTCACGTTCGACCCCGTCACCCGCACCCTCGTGGCGCTGACCGACGCATCGACAACCGTGACCCTGGCCCGCGACGGTGCCGCAGCGCAGACCCAGGTGGTCGATCTGGGCGACACGGGAGCCGCACTCGTCGCCGGACGGGACTCGACAGTGTTGGTGCCCATGGACGGTTCCGTCGCGAGGATCTCCGTGGTGGACGGACAGCGGACCGCCCTGCCTGTCGACGGTGACGCGCTGTCCGCAGCGGACCTACCCGACGGCACGACAGCTGTCGGAGACGACACCGGAGCGGTCCGTGTACTCGACACGAACGGTGAGGTCACCACCACGGTCTCCGGCGGCAGCGTGACCTCGGCCGATGCTCTGGCCAGTACACCGAACGGGGTCTCGGTTCTCGATCGTCGTCAGACGTCGGTGACCGACCTGAATCTGGACGACGGCACCCTCGGAGTGGCCTTGCGCGCAGGCGAAGGTGCCGCGGAGATGACCAGCGACGAGTTCGGCCGCTTGCTGGTCACCGATTCGACGGGGACCGAGTTACTCGTCTTCACCTCGCACGATCTGCTGATGCGGCAACGCTTTCCGGTCGGGTCGCAGCCGTGGGCGATCGCCTACGATGAGCAGTCCGGTGTCGTGTGGGTGACGCTGCCCGCTCTCAACGAGGTGGTCGGGTACACACTCGATACCGGAATTCCGGTCGAGGCCGAGCGGTTGGCCACTGTGCGGCAGCCGAATTCGGTTGCTGTCGACGCCGACACCGGCGACCTGTACGTGGGATCGGCAACCGGTGACGGACTGCAGCGCATCCCCGCTGCCGGTCGTTGACCCGCGTGGACGCGGGAGTGGAGCCTGCAGGAACGACCGATAGGGGATGAGGAGGCATATGAACGCTTATGACAATTCGGCACCGGGGCGCGCGAAGATGCCCGTCGGATGGGAAGTGTCTGCGTCCGACGATTGGGAGTACGTGCCGTTGCGGCTGCCGCCGGATGTGACCCGGGTGACGGCCTCGATGCGGCTGGCGATTCAGGCGGAGTTCGGCGGCTGGGAACTGTCGCGGGTTCGGCTGTACACCGATGGCAGCAGGCGTGTGTTGCTCAAACGCAAGAAGACCGCGCATCACATCCCCGAGCCCGGAATCTGAGCCCGTCGCAGTACTGTTCGACCGCACGATCGTTGACACCACCGCATGAGTTCGACCGAGCCAGATCGACCGGAGAGAAGACCGTGGGAGACCGCCTGTACCGAGTTCTGTTGCGCCTGATGTTCCTCGTGCCACCGGAGAGGATCCATCACCTGGCGTTTCGGGTGCTCCGCGTCGTCGCCGTCGTGCCGCCGCTCCGCTACCTGGCCGAGAAGGCGTTCGTGGTCGACGATCCACGACTTCGCTCGACGGTGTTCGGCGTCGAATTCCCGGCTCCGCTCGGCCTCGCGGCCGGGTTCGACAAGAATGCCGACGGAATCGACGCGTGGGGGCCGATCGGATTCGGTTTCGCCGAGATCGGCACCGTGACAGCGCAGAGCCAGCCGGGCAATCCGACGCCGCGATTGTTCCGGTTGCCTGCGGACCGCGCCATCGTCAACCGCATGGGGTTCAACAACCACGGTGCCGAGCACGCCGCCCAGCGTGTCCGCGCCAGGCGAACGGGCATCCCGATCGGTGCCAACATCGGCAAGACCAAGATCGTGGAGCCGGTGGATGCCGCCGCGGACTACACGGCCAGCGCCCGGCTTCTGGGCCCGTTGGCGGACTTCGTGGTCGTCAACGTCAGCTCCCCCAACACCCCTGGGCTACGTGACCTTCAGGCCGTCGAATCGCTGCGGCCGATCCTCGAGGCGGTTCAGTCCGTGGTGACGGTGCCGGTATTGGTCAAGATCGCCCCGGACCTGTCCGACGAGGACATCGACGCCGTGGCCGATCTGGCCGTCGAACTCGGTCTCGACGGGATCGTGGCCACCAACACGACGATCTCCCGCACCGGGCTGCGCACCGACGCCGACGTGGTCGCCGCAGCAGGAGCAGGTGGCCTGTCCGGTGCTCCGCTGGCAGACCGCTCGATCGAGGTGCTGCGACGTCTCTACCGCCGAGTGGGCACCCGGCTGACGCTGATTTCCGTCGGCGGAATCGAGACCGAGGCGCAGGCGTGGGAACGCATCACCGCGGGAGCGTCACTGGTGCAGGGCTACACCGGGTTCATCTACGGCGGCCCGCTGTGGATCAAGAACATTCACCGGGGACTGGCAACTCGGCTCGAGGAACACGGCTTCGCCACGATCACCGATGCGGTGGGCTCGGCGAACAAGCCCTGAACCGTCGGGTGTCGGAACCGGTGTTCCGACACCCGACGTTCGAGCTCAGGCCTCGTAGATGCCGGTGAGGACCGCACGACCGATGGCGTGCGAGAACAGGTTGAAGCCGAGGTAGGCCGGGGTGGCCGTCTCGTCCACTTCGAGCCGTTCGACGTCCACCGCGTGAACCACGATGAAGTAGCGGTGCGGGCCGTGGCCTGCGGGCGGAGCAGCACCGATGTAGCGGAACAGACCGGCGTCGTTCTTGAGCGTCACCGCGGTGCTGGGCACCCCGGTCCCGCCGTCGTCGCCTGCGCCCGACACCAGCGATGTCGTCTCGACGGGGATGTTCGCCACTGCCCAGTGCCAGAAGCCGGATGCTGTCGGCGCGTCGGGGTCGTAGACGGTGACAGCGAAGCTCTTGGTGCCCTCGGGGAATCCGGACCAGGACAGCTGCGGAGAGTTGTCGTGCCCACCGGCTCCCATGATTCCACTGACCTGCTGAGCGGCCAAGGTCTGGCCGTCCTCGACGTCCTCGGACGTCAACTCGAAGGATGGTAGGTCCGGAAGCGAGTCGTATGGGTTGTACGCCACGATGGTTCCTTTCGTATCAGCTGTGCAGCAAGAAGTGTTCGAGTACCTGTGTACCGAACTCCAACGATTCCACGGGTACTCGTTCGTCGATGCCGTGAAACAACGCCGCGAAATCCAGTTCCGGTGGCAACTTCAGCGGAGCGAAGCCGAAGCAGCGAATACCGATGCGCGCGAACGCTTTTGCGTCGGTTCCGCCGGACAGCATGTAGGGAACGGTTCGACCGTTCGGATCGTGTGCCAGGACTGCGTCGTTCATCGCGTCGACGAGATCGCCGTCGAACGTGGTCTCGTACGGTTCGAGTTTCGTGATCCATTCGCGTTCGACGTTCGGGCCGATCAACTCGTCGACCTCCTTCTCGAAGGCCGCCTGCCGCCCCGGCAGCACTCGGCAGTCCACCACTGCCGTCGCCGTCTGCGGAATCACGTTCGCCTTGTAGCCGGCCGAGAGCATCGTCGGGTTCGCGGTGTCGCGAAGGGTCGCTCCGACGATGCGGGCGATGCTGCCGAGTTTGAGCAGGGTGCCGTCGATGTCCGGTGACGTCGGGTCGAAATCGAGACCCGATTCCTCCGAGACCGCCTGCAGAAACTGCGAGACCGATTCGGTGAGCACCAGCGGAAACGTGTGATTGCCCAGTTTGGCCACTGCCTCGGCGAGGTACGTCACGGCGTTGTCGTCGTGCAGGAAGGATCCGTGTCCGGCGCGGCCCTTGGCCGTCAGCCGCATCCAGGCGAGGCTCTTCTCCGCCGTCTCGACCATGTAGAGCCGCTTCTCGGTGCCGTCCGGACGAGCGACGGTGAGCGAGAACCCGCCGACCTCACCGACCGCCTCGGTGACGCCCTCGAACAGATCGGGTCGGTTGTCCACCAACCAGTGCGATCCGTACTTGCCGCCCGCCTCCTCGTCCGCCAGGAACGCGAACAGGATGTCGCGGGGTGGGACGGTTCCGTTGGACTTGAATTGGCGGGCCAGCGCGAGAGCCATGCCGACCATGTCCTTCATGTCCACCGCGCCTCGGCCCCACACGTAACCGTCCTCGACGGCCCCGGAGAACGGATGCACGCTCCAGTCGGCCGGTTCGGCCGGTACGACATCCAGGTGTCCGTGGACCAGCAGCGCGCCGCGAGAGGAGTCCGCTCCGCGCAGCCACGCGAACACGTTGCCTCGACCCGGGGCACCGGACTCGACGTACTCCGTCTCGTAGCCCACTTCCTCGAGCTTGCTCGCCACCCACTCGGCGCATTCCTTCTCGCCGACGGTCGTGTCGAGCTCCCCCGTGTTCGAGGTGTCGAACCGGATGAGGGAACTGACGAGATCCACGACTTCGTCGAGGGCAACGGTGGCGTCGATATCGGTTGTGTTTCCGGGATTGCTCACATCGTTGGGCACACGTCGTTCCTACCACCAGAATCGGCTCCGGGCACCATGAGAAACGGCCTCGAGCATGAACTGACGTGGGGATTTGGGTTATCGGGAACCCGTCGGATAATCTTACGCAGCACACAGCGGCCGGCTGTGAAAGCAACAAAAGAATATGCGGCAGAGGTCGCACTTGTCCGAGTGGCGGAATGGCAGACGCGCTAGCTTGAGGTGCTAGTGTCCTATTAACGGACGTGGGGGTTCAAGTCCCCCCTCGGACACCGTCTGAAAGATGTAGTCAGACAAAGATTTTCACAGATCTGAGTTGAGACAGACGAAACTGACCCTGATTCTTCGGAATCGGGGTCTTTTTCGTTCTGCACTCGCTTTCGTTCGGCTCGAAGGGGCCGATGCTAGGAGACCGACGATGGACGCGATCGACCCGACCGATCTCGAGACGTGCCTGCGCGTGCTGAAGCAGGCCGCAGAGCTGAACAAGAACCATCCGGATTCGATCGCTGTGCAGCGCGCATCCGGTGCCATGTTCAAAGATCTCAAGCGTGCCCGACGCGTCGCGGCGCGCAACGCCGTCAACGCGGCCGACCGTGCCGTCGTCGCCGCCACCGCAACCGGATCCCCGGACCGAATCGACGACGAGACCGCAGGACTGTCCCTGACCTCCCGCGCCGAGGGAGACATCGCAGGCACTCTGATCAAGGCTCGTCCCTGCTACATCTGCAAGCAGCGCTACACCCACGTCGACTCGTTCTATCACCAGCTGTGCCCGGAGTGCGCAACGCTCAATCGAGGCAAGCGCAACGCGCGAACCGATCTGTCCGGCCGGCGGGCGTTGCTGACCGGTGGTCGGGCGAAGATCGGGATGTACATCGCACTTCGACTGCTGCGCGACGGTGCCCACACGACCATCACCACCCGATTCCCCAACGATGCCGTGCGTCGCTTCGCCGCGATGGACGACAGTGACCAGTGGCTGCACCGTCTGCGCGTCGTCGGTATCGATCTTCGCGATCCGGCTCAGGTTGTGGCGCTTGCCGATTCGGTCGCGGCCGAGGGACCTCTGGACATTCTGATCAACAACGCCGCACAGACCGTCAAACGCTCCCCCGGTTCCTACAGCGCACTGGCCGATGCGGAAGCCGAACCGTTGCCCGCAGCCCTGACGGAAGGCGCAGGACCGGAGCGCATCACGTTCGGCAAGACCAGTGATGCGCACCCCGCGTCACTGGCGAGCTCGTTGCCCGCCACCGCGATCGGCGGCCGGTCGACTGCTGCCCTGAGCGCGGACGACGTGGCCTCGCTCGCCATGGTCGCCGGCTCGGTCACGGCCGAGAGAATCGAGAGCGGGCTCGCCATCGATGCCGGGGGTCTGGTGCCCGATCTCGCCGAGACCAACAGCTGGATCCACACCGTCGAGCAGGTCGACCCGGTGGAACTGCTCGAGGTGCAGCTCTGCAATTCCGTCGCACCCTTCATCCTGGTCTCGCGGCTACGCACCGCGATGGAGGCCTCGGACGCGCGGCGCAAGTACGTGGTCAACGTCTCGGCCATGGAAGGCCAGTTCGGCCGCGCGTACAAGGGGCCGGGCCATCCCCACACCAACATGGCCAAGGCCGCGCTGAACATGCTGACGCGCACCAGCGCGAAGGAGATGCTCGAGAGCGGGATCCTGATGACCGCCGTCGACACCGGCTGGATCACCGACGAACGGCCACACCCCACCAAGATGCGGCTCGCCGACGAAGGTTTCCACGCTCCACTCGACCTGGTCGACGGTGCCGCCCGGGTGTACGACCCGATCGTGCAGGGCGAACTCGGAGTCGATCTGCACGGCTCGTTCCTCAAGGACTACCAGCCGTCACCCTGGTGATTTTCGCGTGCGTGCCCCTCGGCGAACATGGGCTGCGATACTCGTAAGCCGAAGTCGTTGCGCGCGAGCGAACGGCCCTTCTTCACGCACCGATAGGCGGGCACCATGGGCGAGGACGTCGAGCGCCGTAAGTTCACCAGGCAGGACAGGCACGAGTTTCGCCAGAAGGTGCAGGACTGTCTCGATGCCCTGGCGATCATGTTGGCCGACGAGACCTTCCACGTCGGTGAACCGCAGATCGGCATGGAGATCGAGCTCAATCTCGTCGACGACGACATGGAACCGTCGATGGCCAACGCGGCGGTGCTCGACGCCATCGCCGATCCCGACTATCAAACCGAGCTCGGCCAGTTCAACATCGAGATCAACGTCGACCCTCGGCCACTGCGCGGTGCCTCGATCGCCGAGTTGGAGACCGACCTGCGCAGATCGCTGAATGCAGCGGACGAACGCGCCCGCACCTCGGGTAGTCGGCTCGCCATGATCGGCATGCTCCCGACTCTGGACGAGGAGCACTTCGAGCACCGGTGGCTCTCGGCGAATCCGCGCTACGACCTGCTCAATCAGCAGATCTTCGCCGCTCGGGGCGAGGACATCGAACTGAAGATCGGCGGAGTTCGACTGCCCGGTGCCGCTGCCGCCGAGGATCTCGACATCGTGACCGACACGATCCTGCCCGAGGCGGCCTGCACGTCGGTTCAGCTGCACCTGCAGGTGGCTCCGGACGAGTTCGCGTCGTATTGGAATGCAGCGCAAGCCCTTTCGGGTGTACAGGTGGCGCTCGCCGCCAACTCGCCGTTCTTCGCCGGACGCGCGCTGTGGCACGAGACTCGCATTCCGCTGTTCGAGCAGGCCACCGACACCAGGCCGCAGGAGCTCAAGAATCAGGGTGTCCGACCGCGGGTGTGGTTCGGCGAACGATGGATCACCTCGATCTTCGATCTGTTCGAGGAGAATTCACGCTACTTCCCTGCGTTGCTGCCGGTCTGCAGCGAGGAGGATCCCAAGGCTGCGCTGGCCGAGGGCAAGACACCGTCGCTGTCCGAACTGCGCATGCACAACGGAACCGTCTACCGGTGGAACAGGCCGATCTACGACCGGTCCGGCGACGGCCATCACATCAGGCTGGAGAATCGCGTTCTGCCGGCCGGACCGTCGGTGGTGGACACTCTCGCCGACGCGGCGTTCTACTACGGAACCGTCCGCGCGCTGGCCGATGCCGACCGCCCGCTGTGGTCGCAGATGTCGTTCGACGCCGCCGAGGAGAACGTGCACTCCGCGGCCCGCGGCGGGTTCGATTCGATGCTCTACTGGCCCGAGGTGGGCTGGGTGAGTCCGCAGGAACTGGTGTTGCGTCGGCTGCTGCCCCTGGCCGACGCCGGATTGGCCGCCTACGGCGTGGACGCGGCGGTCCGCGACCGCTATCTGGGGGTGATCGAGGCGCGGTGCCTGGCCAAGCAGTCCGGCTCGGTGTGGCAGCGCAACGCCGTCGTCGCCCGCGAACGCGCCGGTGAGAAGCGCGATAGAGCGCTTGCGGGAATGCTCGGTGATTACGTCACCCTCATGAATGCCGGAGAACCCGTGCACACCTGGACGAACTGACGGCGCGTCGACTCGCCGGGGTGACCCGCGTTAGTGTCGCTGGTATGAATTCGCCTGCATCCGACTCCCCCGATCGCACTCACGACATCGTCGTCTACGGCGTCACCGGCTTCGTCGGGAAATTGACGGCGAAGTACCTCGCCGAGCATGCACCGGCAGACACCCGCATCGCCCTCGCCGGGCGCTCTACGGCGAGGGTGGAGGCCGCCAGGAAAGAACTGGGCTCCAGGGCTCAGCAGTGGTCCGTTCTCGAGGCCGACGCAACCGACCTCGCATCGCTCGAGGCCATGGCCCGATCGACCCGAGTCGTCATCACCACGGTCGGTCCCTACGCCAAGTACGGCTTGGAATTGGCAACGGCGTGCGCCGAGGCCGGGACGGATTACGTCGACCTCACCGGCGAGGTCCTGTTCGCTCGCGAGAGCATCGATACCAACCACGAAATCGCTCAGCGCACCGGGGCCCGCATCGTTCACTCGTGCGGCTTCGATTCCATCCCGTCCGACATCGGCGTACACGCGCTGTACGAGGCCGTTACCGCGGACAACGCCGGTGAGCTGACCGACACGACCCTGGTGGTCACGTCGATGTCCGGCGGGGTCAGCGGCGGCACCATCGACTCGCTGCGCGGGCAGATCGAGGCGATGAAGAAGGACAAGCGAGCCCGACGCATCGCCGCGCGGCCGTACTCCCTCAGTCCCGACCGGGGCCTCGAGCCGCAACTCGGCCGTCAGCTCGACACCGTGCTGATCGACGGCAAGAAGATCGACCCGAGCCTGCGTGGTTGGAAAGCCCCGTTCGTGATGGCCTCGTACAACACGCGAGTCGTCCGGCGCACCAATGCACTTCGCGACTGGGCCTACGGAAAGCAGTTCCGCTACAGCGAGGTGATGAGCGTTGGCTCGTCGTTCGCCAGCCCCGTCCTCGCCGGTGCTCTGTCTGCCGGGCTGTTCGTCGGCGTGTCCGCGATGACTGTGCTTCCGGCCAAGGTGCTCGACCGCATTCTGCCCAAGCCGGGCACCGGCCCCAGTGAAAAAGCCCGTGAGAAGGGACATTTCACGGTCGACCTGTACACCCTCACCACGTCGGGGGCTCGCTACCGGGCTCGCGTCAAAGCGTCGGGAGACCCCGGCTACAAGGCCACCGCGGTCATGCTGGCGGAGTCGGCACTCGCACTCGTGTACGGCGGCGACGCCTTACCGAAGGCCGCAGGAGTTCTCACTCCCGCCACCGCGATCGGTGACGTCCTCGTCGATCGTCTCAATGCTGCCGGAATGGAGATCTGGGCCAAGCGGAACTGATCGACCGCGAACTACGACCGCGGGGAGGCCGAGGACAGCTCGGAGTAGAGCTCCTCGGCCTCTGCGGTCGAGTCGACCTGTGGCGGTGAGCCTTCCAACGGTTGGGTGGCGGACTCGCGCAGAAACCCGACCGCGACGAGGCCGATAACACCGCTCACGACGAGGTAGTACGCAGGGATCATCGGGCTACCCGTTGCGCTGACCAACGCAGAGGTGACCAGTGGCGTCGTACCACCGAAGATCGACACCGACAGATTGAACCCGATCGACAGCGCCGCGTAGCGAATTCGGGTGGGAAACAGGGCCGGTAGCGTCGACGCGCTCGGCGCCGCGAAACACGCCAGCACGAGACCGAGCAACAGGCACGCGATCAGCGGGCCGATCCACCCGCTCTCGCGGAGCAGCAGGAAGCAGGGCACGGCGAGAACGATCTGCCCGACAGCACCGAACACGAACACCGGTTTGCGGCCGATTCGATCGGTCAGCCTGCCGACACCCACGATGACGCTCACCACGACGACCATCGCCGACAGGACGAGCAAATCGGCGCTGAGCTGACTGCGGCCGACGACCTCGGTGAAGTACGTGGGTAGATACGACGTGACCATGTAGTTGGTCACGTTGTACAGCAACACGATTCCCGTGCAGATCAACAGAGCCCGCCAATGGTCGGTGAAGATCTTCCCGATCGATCTCCGACCGCTCTCCTGCGCCTTGACCTTGCTGTCGTGTTCGTCGAGTTGTTTGCGGAACGCAGGGGTGTCCTCCAGCTTCAGCCGCAGGTACAGCCCGATCAGACCCATCGGTCCTGCGACGAAGAACGGTATGCGCCAGCCCCATTCGACCATCGTGGCGTCGCCCAACACCGCGTTGAGGATCGTCACCAGGCCGGAGCCCATGGCATAACCGACGAAAGTGCCGAAGTCGAGCCAACTACCGAGAAAACCACGACGCTTGTCCGGGGAGTACTCGGCGATGAACGTCGTGGCACCGCCGTACTCGCCGCCGGTGGAGAACCCTTGGACCAGCCGCGCGACGAGTAGGAGAATCGGTGCCCAGATCCCGATGGTCGCGTAACTGGGGATGAGTCCGACGGCCAGCGTGCCGATCGCCATCATGATCATCGTCGCGGCGAGTACCTTCTGCCGCCCGATTCGGTCCCCCAGTGGTCCGAAGAACAAGCCTCCGAGTGGACGGACGACGAACGCTGCCGCGAAAGTCGCGAACGTCGAGATGAGCTGCACTGCGGGCGTGGCGTCGGGGTAGAACACCTTGCCCAACGTCGCGGCCAGGTAGCCGTACACACCGAAGTCGAACCACTCCATCGTGTTGCCGAGAGCAGCGGCCGACACCGCGCGCTTGAGCATCGGCTGATCCACGACGGTGATGCTCTCCTGCGAGAGCGCCGGCTTCCTCCGCATTCGGTTCGTGAACGCGTCGCGTCGAAGAAGCTGGACGTGTCGATGTCCCCACCGCGTGTGCTGCGGGGTTGTCTCAGGCTCTCGGGCTACGGTCATTCCAGCAACGTTAGCCAGACAAACGATGTGATTTCAAACGACCGAACTCGGTCTACCGATGTTCCTCCAGGTGAACGGCAGGACGTCGAATGTGCCACACCACGTTGACAATTGGAGCAATTCGGCCAATCCGGACAGAGACCGTCGCGGGGCAACGACACCGATCGACGCACAGCTGGCAGGATGGACCCGTGCCGAACCACAACTACGGACTCACGGTGAGCTGGACGGGCAACCGCGGCGTCGGTACCACCGGTGCCGCCGCCTACGACCGCGATCACATCGTCTCGGCACCCGGCAAGCCCGACCTCCACGCGAGCTCCGATCCGAGCTTTCGCGGCAACCCCGAACGCTGGAATCCCGAGGAGATGCTCGTCGCCTCGCTGTCCAGTTGCCATATGCTGTGGTACCTCGGGCTCGCCGCCGCCTCGGGAGTGGTCGTCACCGACTACACCGACTCCCCCACCGGAGTGATGACCGAGCTATCCGACGGTTCGGGTCAGTTCGTCGAGGTCACCCTCGTTCCGGTCGTGACCGTCGTGGACCCGTCGATGGTGCCGCGCGCCGAGAAACCGCACGCATCGGCGTCTTCGAAGTGCTTCATCGCGCGATCGGTCAACTTCCCGGTGCGGCACACCCCGACGACGGAGGTGGCGTCGTGACCGTCCCCTTGATCGTCGACGTGGACACCGGAATCGACGATTCTCTCGCGTTGCTCTACTTGCTCGCCAGTGAGGATGCCGAGATCCTCGGCATCGCATCCACCGCGGGCAATGTGCCGGTGAACCAGGTTGCCGCGAACAATCTCGCCTGGCTCGACGTGTGCCGCGCGGGCGATGTCGAGGTCTCGCTCGGCGCACAGGTGCCCCTCGTCGCACCACTGATGACCACCGAGGACACCCACGGTCCGCAGGGCATCGGGTACGCGGAGCTTCCGGTGTCGACGCGGCCGCTGTCCGACCGGGACGCCACCACGATGTGGATCGAGCTGGTTCGTTCGCGGCCGGGCGAGATCACCGGATTGGTCACCGGTCCGCTGACCAATCTCGCGCTGGCGATCCGTCGGGATCCCGAGCTACCTCGACTGTTGAAGCGACTGGTGTTGATGGGCGGCGCATTTCAGCACCAGGGCAACACGACACCGACCAGCGAGTGGAACATCGCCGTCGACCCCGAGGCCGCCGCAGAAGTGTTCGCGGCCTTCTCCGGGCTACCGCCGGAACGCCGTCCCGTCGTCTGCGCGCTCGACATCACCGAGACCATCGAGATGACCCCCGAACACATCCGGCGTCTTGCCGAGCGCGCCGGAAGCGTTCCGGCCGAATCGATCTCGTCGAGCGATGCTCCGGGTGTTCGCTCGGCCGCGTCGAACCCGATCGTGCGGCACTTCTCCGACGCGGTGCGGTTCTACCTGGAATTCCATCGCGATCACGATCAAGGCTTCCTGGCGCACATGCACGATCCGTTTGCGGCCGCGCTCGCGCTCGACGCGGACATCGCCACCTACCGACACGCGACCGTGGACGTCGAACTCGTCGGGACTCTCACGCGCGGAACGACAGTGGCCGATTGGCGCGGGATGTGGGGTCGAGAACCGAATGCCGCGATCGCGACTCGTACGGACCCGGAGGCATTCTTCGACCGCTTGATCGAGCGTGTCGGGGATCTCGCCGCCCGACTCTACCCCGCAATCCAAATCGCCGAGACAGATTCAGGAATCGAAGGCGTCGAGTAGTTCCTGCGCAGCCAGCGCGGCGGTCAGTGAACCGTCGCGTACCCGGGCCTCGACGTCGCCGCGAATCGCCTTGACGGAGGGATTTTGCGCCAGCCTTCGCAGCAGTTGATCGTTGACCATCGTCCACGTCCAATCGACCTGCTGCTTGCGACGCTTTTCCGCGAATTCGCCTGCGTCGCTGAGCACTTGCTGATGGCTTAGCACGGTGTCCCAGTACTCGTCCAGACCGGTGCCCTCGATGGCACTCATCGTCAACACCGGGGGCTTCCAGATCGCGTCGTGCGGATAGATCAGCCGCAGGGCGCCCGCCAACTCCCGGGCCGCGTTCTTCGCGTCGGTCGCGTGCTTGCCGTCGGCCTTGTTGACGGCCACCAGGTCGGCGAGTTCGAGAACGCCCTTCTTGATGCCCTGCAACTGATCTCCGGTGCGCGCAAGCGTCAGGAACGTGAAACAGTCGACCATGTTCGCGACCGTCACCTCGGACTGCCCGACGCCCACCGTCTCCACCAGAATGACGTCGAAACCTGCCGCTTCGAGGAGCACGATCGTCTCTCGCGTCGCACGTGCGACCCCGCCCAGGGTTCCCGACGTCGGAGACGGCCGAATGTACGCGTTCTCCTGCACCGCGAGCCGCGACATCCGGGTCTTGTCACCCAGGATGGAACCACCGGTCCGCGTCGACGACGGATCGACGGCCAGCACCGCGACCCGGTGACCCTTCTCGATCAACCGCATTCCGAGCGCGTCGATGAACGTCGATTTGCCGACCCCCGGCACGCCGGTGATGCCGACTCGATGGGAGCCACCGGCATCGGGCAGCACCCGAAGAAGCAACTGCTGAGCCAGGTCTCGATGATCCGAGCGGGTGGACTCGACCAGGGTGATGGCACGCGCCAAACCGGATCGCTCGTTCGCTCGAACCGAGTCGGCCACCGCATCGATGTCGATGACACGGCCTCTCGGCGACGCTGCACCGGTCGTGGAACTCGTGTTGTCGTTCGGAGAACCCATGCTCAGGCGTTGGCCTCGCGTGGTGCGTGCCCGAGCGCAACGGACAGCTTCTCCACCAGGCCGATCGCCGCGTCGGCGATGACGGTGCCCGGAGGGAAGATCGCCGCAGCGCCCGCGGCGTACAGCTCGTCGAAATCGCCGGGCGGGATGACGCCACCGACGACGATCATGATGTCCTCGCGCCCGACATCGGCCAAGGCCTGTCGCAGCGCGGGCACCAGCGTCAGATGGCCTGCCGCCAGCGACGACACTCCGACGACGTGAACGTCGTTGTCGGCGGCCTGTCGGGCCACCTCCTCTGGGGTCTGGAACAGCGGGCCGACGTCCACGTCGAAGCCGATGTCCGCGAACGCCGTGGCGATGACCTTCTGACCACGGTCGTGCCCGTCCTGACCCATCTTGCACACCAGGACGCGAGGCCGACGGCCCTCGTCCTCGGCGAACTGCTCGACCAGCGTCGTGGCGCGGGTGATGTTCTCGGATTTGCCTGCCTCGTCGCGGTACACACCACTGATTGTCCGGATTTCGGCCTGATGGCGCCCGTAGACCTTCTCGAGCGCGTCGGAGATCTCGCCGACGGTGGCCATCTTGCGTGCCGCGTCGATGGCGAGGGCGAGCAGATTGTTCTCCATACCCGGCTGATCCGACGCCGCAGCTCTGGTCAGGTTCGCCAGGGCGGCCTCGACCTCGGCGGTGTCCCGCTCGGCCCGCAGTCGCTCTAGCTTCTCGATCTGCTCACGCCGAACCTTGGAGTTCTCGACCTTGAGCACCTCGATGGTGTCGGGCTCGTCGGGCACGTACTTGTTGACGCCCACCAGGGGCTGACGGCCGGAGTCGATACGCGCCTGGGTGCGGGCCGCCGCCTCCTCGATGCGTAGCTTGGGAATGCCCTCGCCGATGGCCTGAGCCATGCCGCCCGCTTCCTCGACCTCGGCGATGTGTGCCCGGGCCCGATTCGCGAGCTGATGAGTGAGCCACTCGACGTAGTGCGAGCCGCCCCACGGATCGATCGGGCGAACGGTGTTGGACTCCTGAGCGATGAGCAGCTGGGTGTTGCGGGCGATCCGCGCCGAGAAGTCCGTCGGCAGGGCGAGAGCCTCGTCGAGGGCGTTGGTGTGCAGCGACTGGGTGTGTCCCTGGGTTGCCGCCATCGCCTCCACACAGGTACGGGCGACGTTGTTGAACACGTCCTGTGCCGTCAACGACCAACCCGACGTCTGTGAATGAGTGCGCAGCGAAAGGGATTTGGCGCTCTTGGGCTCGAACTGCTGGACGAGCTCGGCCCACAGCAGACGCCCGGCCCGAAGCTTGGCGACCTCCATGAAGAAGTTCATTCCGATGGCCCAGAAGAACGACAGTCGCGGCGCGAACGTATCGATGTCCATGCCCGCATCCAGACCGGCCCGGATGTACTCGACACCGTCCGCGAGGGTGTACGCGAGTTCGAGATCGGCAGTGGCACCGGCTTCTTGGATGTGGTAGCCGGAGATGGAGATCGAGTTGTACTTGGGCATCTTCTCGCTGGTGTACGCGAAGATGTCCGAGATGATGCGCATCGACGGCTTGGGCGGATAGATGTAGGTGTTGCGCACCATGAACTCTTTGAGAATGTCGTTCTGGATGGTGCCGGCGAGCTTCTCCGGCCCGACGCCCTGCTCCTCGGCGGCCGCGACGTACAGCGCCAGGATCGGCAGCACCGCACCGTTCATGGTCATCGAGACCGAGACGCTGCCCAGGTCGATGCCGTCGAACAGTTGCCGCATGTCGTAGATGGAATCGATGGCCACACCGGCCATTCCGACGTCGCCCTGCACTCGCGGGTGATCGGAGTCGTAGCCGCGGTGGGTGGCCAGGTCGAACGCAACCGACAGACCCTTCTGGCCGGCCGCGAGGTTTCGACGGTAGAACGCGTTGGACTCGGCCGCGGTGGAGAAGCCCGCGTACTGACGAATGGTCCACGGCTGGTTGACGTACATCGTGGGATACGGCCCGCGAAGGAACGGCGGGGCACCCGGGTAGCTGTGCAGCGGGTAGCCCTCGGCCTCGGCGGCGGCGCGATCGGCCTCGGTGAACACCGGCTTGACGTCGATGCCCTCGGGGGTGGACCACACCACCTGCTCGGGTGTGTAGAAGTTGGCCTTCGCGCCCTTCTCCACGTGAGCGCTGACATCCTCGGCCGACGGCGGCGGCGGAGTCGGCTCGTCGGGATCGACCAGTGGCACCTCGGCGAAACTGCCGATCGTGTGCGAGATTCTGCGCTCGTCGGTATTCACTTCAGGCTCGCTCATCTCAGGCTCCCAGGGTGTCGAGAAGTTCGGTCAGCACGGCGACGGCGTCGACCTTCGCGGTCAGGAATCCATCGGGACGCGAGTCACCCTCGATGCCGGTGAAGATCTTCTCGGGGCCGGCGAGCAGCACCTGCGTGACGCCTGCTGCCCGCAGTGCCTCCACGGCAGTGGCCGCCTCGTCGGCGTATCTCTTGTCGGTTCCGCAGACCACCGCTATGCGAGTTCCGGACGCCTCCACTGCCCCGGCAACAGCCTCGACGGTCAGCGGACCGGGGTTGACGGCCTCGATCCCGCCCGAGGCCAACAGATTCGACGCGAATGTGGTTCGGACGTTGTGTTCGGCAACGCTGCCCAGCGGTACCAGGAGCACGGTCGGCCGTGAATCATGCCGAGCCAGATGAGCATCCGAGCGATCCCGCAAAGCTTCGAAAGCCCTGGCGTACCTGTACACGGTTGCCGAATCCTGCGGCTCGGTCTGCTCCGGGGTCAGTGGCGCCTCGGCCAGGTTGGGAAATTCGTTGACGCCCGTCAGCGGGGTCACTCGGTGAGCGATGTCGGAATCGCGTTCGGCGCGGGTCTTCTCGATCGCGGCCACGAGCGAACCGTCGACGACAGCGGCGCGGAATCCGCCCGACGCTTCGACGGTCTGGAAGAACTCCCAGGCCTTCGCGGCGACCGCAGCGGTCAGTTCTTCGATGTACCAGGACCCGGCACCCGGATCCAGGACCCGTCCGAGATGCGCCTCTTCGAGCAGCAGCAGCTGGGTGTTCCGGGCGATGCGGGCCGCGAACGTCTTCGACACCCCGGCTGCGCCGCCGTCGAGTGCCGCATCGAACGGGAGCACGGTCACCGCATCGGCACCGCCGACTCCCGCGCCGAACGACGCCAGCGTGGTGCGCAGCATGTTCACCCACGGATCCCGCTGCGACATCATCGCCTCCGAGGTCACCGCGTGCTGAGGAGCGTCACCGGCGTCGGGGGCTCCGCAGACCTGCGCGATGCGCGCCCACAGCGTGCGAGCGGCCCGGAACTTGGCGATGGTCTGGAACTGGTCGTCGGTGGCGGAGAATCGGAACTCGATCTGCCTCAAGGCATCCGAGATGCCGATACCGGCATCGGTCATGGACCGGAGGTACTCGAGGGCTGCGGCGATCGCAGCACCGAGCTCCTGCGCGTCGCCGCCTCCGAGATTGTGGAACACGGTGCCGTCGACGGTGATCGCACGAACCGTCTCGGTGCGACCGATCGATTCACGAACCAGTTCGAGTGCCTCGTCCATCTCGATCGACTCGGTTCCACCCAACGGCGCTGTGAGAGTGGCCGCGCCGAGTCGGATGTCGACTGCGGCGCGATCGTCGATATCGGCCGAGTCGAGCACCCCGAACACTGCTGCAGCTGCTGCCCGAACATCCCCGCGCGCATCGAGCGTCAGCGGTGCGAGCTCGAGAAACACTCCACCGAGAACCTCCGGGAGCGCAGTCGGATCCACACCACCGGTGCCGACCGTCAACCACAGAGCGCTGGTGCCGTTGGAGAGGGAATCGAGTATCTGCGTGTTGAGGGTCGACGCGTCGTCGGCACCGTCGCCGCGGACCGAGCCGTGGCGGGTGCACACCTTCCAGCCGGCGTTGACGTCGCGGTGGGGGTCGCGGCCCCGCAAGTAGGGAAATTGCCCCGGCAGTGGACCTTCCGGCCGCTCGTCGAACGCGGTGTACAGCGGGGACACGGTGACCCCGTCGTACGTCGTCGAATCGAGTAGATGTTCGGCGTCGGCGGGCAGATCGGCCACCTCGACCCGACGAGATTTGGCCAGGACACCGGCCACTGCCTTCTGCCAGGCCGCATGAGCGCTGCGTGCGGCATCTTCGTGCGACGCGATGGACACGTGTGCTGCTCCCTCGGTTCGGCGGGTAGTCCTGCGCCCGACTTGAAGTGATGCTAACCCCACCGCCTTGCAGGTTATCGTGAGGATCACCTCACGTTCGGTAGGACGGCTCAGCTCTCGCACTCGCCGAAACACCGAGGTGTCGTCTCGCGCCGGTACGCTGGTCTCTCGTGACCCGGCACCTGCGTGACGTTCGACTGATCGCGCTGCTGGCGGTTGTTGCCGTCTTCGCTCTCGTGGCGGTGTTCGCTCCCCATCCGAGTGTCGAACAGATTCGCGATTGGGGCGTCTCAGTCGGCCCGGCATTCCCGCTCGTGTTCTTCGGCGTGCACGCGATCGTGACCGTCGCACCCGTCCCGAGAACACTGTTCACGCTCAGCGCAGGAGTGCTGTTCGGGCCCCTGACCGGATTGGCGGTCACCATCGGCGCGTCGACGGTCAGTGCGATTCTGGCTCTGCTGTTGGTCCGCGCGATAGGTCGAGAAGCCGTGGCAGCGCGGATGTCGCACTCGGTCCTGGATTCGGTGGACGAGAGTCTGCGGCGGCGCGGATGGCTGGCCGTCGGCTCTCTGCGCCTGATAGCGCCGGTGCCGTTCTCGGTGGTGAACTACGCGTGTGGTGTGTCGGCGGTTCGGCCCGTCCCGTTCGCGCTGGCGACGGCCGTCGGGATGCTGCCGGGCACTCTCGGAATCGTCGTGATCGGCGGAGCGATCGGGGGCGAGACACATCCGGCGCTGCTGGTGCTGTCCGCAGTCTGTATCGCGATCGGCCTCAGTGGGCTGGTCGTGGATTGGCGTCTGTCGCGCGGTTCGCGATCCGAGCCCGCACCCGCAGGCAGTCGACAGGCCGGGAACCTTGATTCTGACTAATCAAGCCTTGAAGCTTGACTGGGTCACATCAACGATTTAGCCTTGTCCGATGTTCGTACTGACCGTGGACCAGCGCCGCAGTAGGCGCGATATCGATCGCGTACCCGAACTGCTCGATCGCTACCGCGACCACGAGCTGATCCGTCCCTTCGAGCGAACCGCAGGAGAC
>NZ_NOZF01000104.1:0-21202 GCF_002258565.1 Rhodococcus sp. 05-2254-6 | reverse complement strand
CTATGTGGCAGTAGTGGCAGTAAAGAGGGGGAGTAGGGATATATATGCAGGTCAGAGGGGATTTCGGGACTGCCACATACCCCGCCGACTCCTGGCAAGAAGTGGCAGGACTAGTGGCAGTAGCCATCACTGGTCCTCGCCTGCCGAGCCGACTTTCAGAGTGAGTTTCGGGCCTGGCACGTTGTTCAACATCAGCCCGACGGTGTGCCGCTTCGTCCCCGTCGGACGGTGATCGATGATCAGTCCGAACTTGGCCTTGAGCTGGGGCATCAGCCAGCGGGAGGACCTATGCGGGAGACCCTGACGCTGTCGCCACGCGTCGAATGAGGCGTACACATGCTCGTTGAGCTCGCTCGCGTCCTGTACCAGCGCGCACTCGTCCTCCACGAAAGCCGAGACGACGTCGGTGTCGCCCAGCAACTGATCCGAAAGTTGCTGTACTCGTGCGGGTACCGCTGGCGGCGACTGTGCGAGGTACCTCCGCGCCCCCTCGCACAACCACGCCGCGATGGCCGGTCCTTCCGCATCGATCAGCTTGGCGACGAACCGGGGGTCAGGGCCGTCCGCTCCGGTGTTCGAGGTGAAGTCGTACTCGAACGGGATAGCTCGGATACGACGTCGCTCGGCGCGACCTACCTCGGTGAGCGACGGAAACGCGTTGGTGTCCACCAGCACCGTCGCTTGCAGCCGGAACGTCTCGGAATCGACCCCCTTCTTGGCCGCTGTGGCGTGCCCGTCACCGGTAAGGGACTTGAACCGGGGCTCGTTCCAGTGGCCCGTCGTGGGCAGCTCGGAGCCGATGAGGGCGCGACGGCCTTTGACGTCGTGCAACTCGGACTCGTGCTTCGGGTTGCGCGTCTGCATGAAAAACGTGCCTGGCACCTGGTGGGCGTATCCGGTCGAACCGATACCGAGCACGGCCTTGAGAAGCCCGACCAGGCTGCTCTTGCCCGACCCACCCTCGCCGAACAACACGAACAGATGTTCCGCTCCCCGTACGCCGAGAAGAGCTTGTCCGAGCACCCACTGTAGGTAGCCGATCAACGCATCGTCTGCGAGCGTCACCAGTCGAAGCCACGCCAGGAATCGCGTTGCTTTCGCGGTGAAGTCGGGGGCTACTTCGGTGATCCGCGTATGCAATGCAGCCGCGTCGTGCGGTCGCACCGTTCCCGTCCGCAGATTCACGATTCCGGCCGGGGTGTTCAATTCCTCTGCGGCGACGTCGAAGTCGGTGGCGAGCGCGTGCAGCTCGGGGAACTCCTTTACCAGCTCGGCGACGTGGTTTCCGTAGGCGAGTGAACCGCCCGGTGCTTTCCACTCGCACTCGTCCGCGTCTCCTTGACCTGACATCACCTCTACGGTGTGCCGAAACTCGTTGTTGAAAATGGCGCGCACCGCTGCTTGGTCGGGATGCTCCACCCAGCGCAAGCCGTTCCACACCACGAATCGACGCGTTTCGGTCAGGTAGCGTGCTCGACCTTCCAGGAACACCGAAAATAGTTCGGCGACAGGGTGTTCCGAGTCTGCTCCCTTGGCGAACACTCGCGTTGTGTGTGCTCTCACTGCCGTCGTGGCACCGTCGGGGAGCGCGTCGAACTCTCCCGCCACGATCGGTGTCGTAGCGATCGTGGTCAGACCGTCCTCGAGGTCTCGGCGCAACTTCTGGGCTGCGCCGAGTACGGCTCGATCGAACTCTGTCCGTGCGGCTTCTTCGCCCCGTCGACCACCGTCGACCACCTCGTCGCGGAACGCAGACCAGACCTGGTCGAGCGCGGCCTCGAGTCCGTGCCGGCCTTCCGCGGCCAACGCGATCACATGATGCGTGACGGTGGTCAGCGCGTCGTGTGCGCCGGCCTTCATGCTCACGCCCAGTAGATCGAGGTCGACCCGCTGCGCGATCTCGTCGCACATAGGAGCGTCGTAGCCGTGAACGGTGTGCGAGAGCCACAGTCGAGCCTCTCGGGCGTCGGAGAGGTCCGAGGCATCGACGGTGCGCATCGGCACCGCGGTACCGGTGCACAGCCGCCGTACCCACGCCTCGGGGAGCTCGGGAAGCGCCCCCACCGCGGGGACTGCACCGACGTCCATCGCGGCACCGCCGAAATCCCATCGGTACGCACGTCCGTCGACCACGCTCGGCCACGCCACCGCGTAACGATGTGTGGGTCTCAGGATCTCGATACTCGGGCCTGCCTGCCCCCTCCAGTTGCGGCCCGCGGGGACACGAAAGAAGAAGTGACCGTGGCCAGGCTCTGCGCGGGACGAGTTGCGCCAGGTTGTGGGCAGTGGCCCCAGTTCCAGCTCGAGGGCAGCGAGCGTGTCGCCTCCGTGCTTGTCATCGTGATGATCGACGTCGATGCCGATGACGTCGTAGGACTGCCCGCTGATCACGACGCTCTGGGGCATACGCAACGCGAGGTTTGCGCCGTCCGGAGCGTCGTCCAGTCGGCCGAGCACGTCGTGGGTCGCAGATATGGGTACGTTTCCAGTGACACCTTTCGGCGGCGGCATCTTCTTCCCCTGTGGCGTCGGGAAGGGTTCGGACCAGCCATGTTCGAGGTAGATTCGGCCCGCCTTGGCCACCGGATTCACGCAGCACCCGCCGTCAGTCGTGCGATAGTCGCCTCGAGATCGACCAACTCGACACGCTCGCGGTGAACGCGCTGTCCGGTCAGATCTTCGAAGCCACAACTGTTATCGGTACAGCGGTAGCCTTCGCCTCGGAGAACCTTGCCGTGTGCGACGTTTCCGTACTCGGGCAATACGATGTAGTGGTCGCTGGTGAACTCGAGTTCGTATTCGGTCCCAACCCATTCTCCCAGAACGACTTTCCAGGACAACCCCGCAAAGAATGCCTCGATCGACGACGAGATAGTGCTATCATCAGCTGTAGCGGTCTGACAAGCGCTGTGGTGGTGCTCTGCTTCTGCGAAACGGTCCATTCCTCCCGGGTGGGCCGTTTTTGCTTGCGCGGCAACAATGTTCATTTGCATTCCGTTCGTTTGGAACATTCAGTTTTGATGGTTGTCGCGTGGTGGTGGTGGTGGGTTACTGCTGCCGTTCGGTGGCGCGACCGGCCCTGACTGCTCGACGAACGGCGGTCTTTTGGTCCTCGGTCAGCGGCGGCGCGGCGTCGGCCACCGATTGTGCGTAGGCCTCGATTGCGCGGCTTTGTGCGTCGGTCATCTTGGGACTCTCAATGGTCTGGCACGGAACGCTTCGCGGATGATCCGAGCGGCGTGGTCGGGGATCGGGGGAGCGGTAGCGGCGACTCTGCGCGCCGCCTCGCGGATCCGCTGCCGCTCGTCGTCGGTCATGCTCCGACCTTGCGTGATTCGAGCCAGGCGTCGAGGTCGACGGGGGCGAAGTGAAGGCTGTTTCCGATCTTGTAAGCCGTCAACTCTCCTCGGCGTACGGCTGCAGCGAGAGCCCCGGCACTGACTGATACGCCGCGTGTGAGTCTCAGGTATTCAGCGGCGACGGTCGCACTAGGTGCGCTTGCAGTCTCGTAGAACACCTTGATGTGCTGCTCTCCGGGAACGTTGTCTCCCTTGGTGAATCGACGGAAGTACTCCGTGGACAGCATCTCGTTGATGGTTTCTGTGATTGACGGCTTTTTGGTCATGTCGACTCGTCTCGGTGCGGGACAGCGTTTCTGTTGTTTCGCTGCGCTTGATTCGCCCAAGGTACTTCGAGGATCGCGGCTTCGCAACTAGCTAGATCACGAAAAGCGTTGTGCGAGAACGCATCGAGACGCAAGGCTTACAACGGTCGGGCGATCAGTGCCACTCGATCCGCACCAGATCCTCGTTGAAATAGCCGCCCTCCGGTGCGCGGCTATTGCCAGGCAACAGAGTCACAGTCGCCATGGCGTCGACGATTCGCGCGCGGACGTCCAGATCGAGCTCGTTTGCCCAACGTTCGGCGATGTTCTCGGACAGGACGATGTCGGCGAGGTCGCCGCTCGCGCGGACCCGTGAGAGCTCGCTGTCGATCGAGTCTCGCTCCGTGGTGAGCCGAGCGGTGATAGTGCGCAACTGGTCGGACGTGATCGAGCCGGTTGCAAACATGTCGGCGACCTCGGTCAGGCGACCGCCGAGTACGTCACGCTTGAGCCGAAGTTCGTCGACGTCGACACCGTCGGGTACGAACAGTTTGACGGCCTCCGGTTGCTGTAGCCGCTCGACAATTGCGGTTTCGACGAACAGGTCTGTCGCCTCGGCCCCGCGGCTCGAGTGCTCGCCTTGCCCTGGGTGAGCCGTTGCCCATCGGCACCGATAGACGGTGCGCCGCTGACCTTTTGCCGTTCGTCCAGTGCCTGAGGATCGCATCGTCGACCCGCAGATGCACCGGTAGACGCCGCTTCCGAGCCACTGCCGCTGGCGCTTGAGTGTCGTCCGACGCGAGGGATCACTGAGAACGGATCGGACAGCGCGTAGCTCGTCTTCGGAGACCAACGGAGGCCATTGCGCCTTGCCGTCGAGCAGTACTCCGTGCCGCTCGATCCTTCCCGCGTTGCGCCAGCGGATCAGGAGCCCGCGTAGACCGGTCACGGTGAATGGTTTGCCGAGTGAAGTGTTGATCGACGCCGCGGCCCACTCGTGGACGATCGAGCGCAGTGACACCCCCGCGAGCACGCGTCGAGTAGCGTCACGGATCAATTCCGCTTCGGACTCGCGGATCACCATTCCACCCGGCTCGTAGCCGAACGGCCGGGGACCACCGCGGTACTTGCCCGTCGCGGCTGCATCGAGCTTTTGCCGTTGGATCCGCTCGCGCGTCTGCTCGATCTCGTTGTGGGCCAGCACGCCCGCGAGCAACGCGTTCGTTTGCCCGGTTGCGGACGATAGATCGAGGTGCCCTGATCGAACGGAGCGCACTTCTACGGCCTGACGCTTGCACAGGTCGATGAACGGAATCAGGTCGATGAGTCGACGGTGGAGACGGTCGGTGTGCCAGCAGAGCACCGCGTTCGCGGTTCCGTCCTCGAGCGCAGCAAGCAGCGCCTCGTAACCGGGTCGGCGCTTGCCCGAGGCGGCAGAAATGTCGTTGTCGGTCTCGACACGAACAACATTCCATCCCAGCTGCACCGCGAGAGCTTCGCAGTCCTGGCGCTGGCGTTCTACGCCAAGTGCAGTGCCGTCCCGATCCTGGGAAATGCGACAGTAGACTATCGCTTGACGTGCGCTTACATCGTCCTTACTGTTCATAGCTCAGGAGTGTCCCATTACTAGCTTCGCCGACACGACGTTCACCGATCCGTCCAGGATCAGGAACTTCTGCATCATCGCCCACATCGACCACGGCAAGTCGACGCTGGCCGACCGGATGTTGCAGCTCACGGGCGTCGTCGACGACCGGTCGATGCGCGCTCAGTACCTGGACCGGATGGATATCGAGCGCGAGCGCGGCATCACCATCAAGGCGCAGAACGTCCGGCTCCCGTGGGTCGTCGACGGCGAGGAATTCGTGCTGCACCTCATCGACACGCCCGGCCACGTCGACTTCACCTACGAGGTATCGCGCGCCCTCGAGGCTTGCGAAGGTGCAGTGCTGCTCGTCGACGCCGCGCAGGGCATCGAGGCGCAGACGCTCGCGAATCTGTACCTCGCTCTCGACAAAGAGCTCACCATCATCCCGGTGCTGAACAAGATCGACCTGCCCGCCGCCGACCCGGACCGCTACGCCGCCGAGATCGCCCACATCATCGGGTGCGAGGCCGACGACGTGCTCCGCGTGTCCGGTAAGACGGGTGTGGGCGTCGAGGAACTTCTCAACGAGGTCGTCAAGCTGGTTCCGGCCCCGGTCGGCAACCCGGACGGGCCTGCCCGCGCGATGATCTTCGACTCGGTCTACGACACCTACCGCGGCGTCGTCACCTACGTTCGCGTGGTCGACGGTGCGCTGAATCCGCGCGAGAAGGTCACGATGATGTCGACCGGCTCGACGCACGAGCTGCTCGAGGTCGGGATCGTCTCACCCGATCCGAAGGCGACCAAGGGCCTGGGCGTCGGCGAAGTGGGGTACCTCATCACCGGCGTGAAGGACGTCCGCCAGTCCAAGGTCGGCGATACCGTCACCACCTTCCGCAAGGGTGCGACCGAGCCGCTCACCGGTTACCGCGAGCCCCGTCCGATGGTGTACTCGGGCCTCTATCCGCTCGACGGTTCGGATTACCCCGATCTGCGTGACGCTCTCGAGAAGCTGCAGCTCAACGACGCGGCACTGACGTACGAGCCGGAGACATCGGTGGCTCTCGGCTTCGGTTTTCGCTGCGGCTTCCTCGGTCTGCTGCACATGGAGATCACCCGCGAGCGGCTCGAGCGAGAGTTCAACCTGGACCTGATCTCGACGTCGCCGAACGTGGTCTACCGCGTCGAGATGGAAGACGGTGCCGAGCACATCGTCACCAATCCGTCGTACTGGCCCGAGGGCAAAGCGCGCGAAGTGTTCGAGCCGATGGTCAAGTGCACCATCATCTCGCCGAGCGAATTCATCGGTTCCATCATGGAACTGTGCCAGGGACGACGCGGAGAACTCGGGGGCATGGACTATCTGTCCGAGACCCGCGTCGAGCTGCGGTACACCATTCCCATGGCCGAGATCATCTTCGACTTCTTCGACATCCTGAAGTCCCGAACACGCGGATACGCCAGCCTCGACTACGAGGAGATCGGCGAGCAGGCCGGTGCGCTGGTCAAGGTCGACATCCTGCTGCAGGGTGAGGCCGTGGACGCGTTCTCGGCGATCGTGCACAAGGACAACGCCGCGGCCTACGGCAACAAGATGACGACCAAGCTCAAGGAACTGATTCCGCGCCAGCAGTTCGAGGTGCCGATCCAGGCCGCCATCGGATCTCGCATCATCGCCCGCGAGAACATCCGCGCGATCCGCAAGGACGTGCTGGCCAAGTGCTACGGCGGCGACATCAGCCGTAAGCGCAAGCTGCTCGAGAAGCAGAAAGAGGGCAAGAAGCGGATGAAGACGATCGGCCGCGTCGAGGTGCCGCAGGAAGCCTTTGTCGCCGCACTGTCCTCGGAATCCTCGTCGGACAAGCCCAAGAAGTAACCTCACCTCCTTTCTGTCGACTGCACGCCCCTACTCGCATCGGAGCCGGGGCGCGCAGTTGTCAGTGAGGGCGCGCGGTCCCCACCACATCCAGCCGCACATGGCGGGCGAGTACATTTCGAACCTGTGACGACGCCGATTCTGAAGCAGCTGCGTGTTCCCGTTGTCGGTGCGCCGATGGCAGGTGGCCCGAGTACTCCCGAACTCGCCCGTGCGGTGTCGGAGGCAGGTGGGCTCGGCATGATCGCCGGTGCGCTGTTGACACCCGAAGCCTTTGCGGCGCAGATCGATTCGGTGCGCGATCTGCTGTTCGGTGTCAATCTCTTTCTGCCGGAGGAGCCATCGGGTGCGGATGTGGCGTCCTATGCCGAGCACCTGACTTCCTGGTTCGAGCGTTTCGATGCGGAGCCGGGAGAGTTGGTGCGCCGGGACGACTTCTACGCCGAGAAGTTCGCCTGGCTGCTGGCACACCCGGTACCGCTGGTATCGAGTACGTTCGCGACGTTCGACGCGGACGAGGTCGCCCAGTTGCACGCCGTGGGAACCGAGGTGTGGGCCACCGTCGCCACCGCGTCGGACGCATCGGTGGCCACCGCGAACGGGGTGGACGCGCTCGTGGTGCAGGGACCCGAAGCGGGCGGGCACCGAGGCACGTTCGACGGGTCGGCCCCGGACGAACCACTGACCGAACTGCTGATCGCAGTGCGCGAGACATCCGACCTACCGCGAATCGCTGCAGGTGGATTGATGGACGGCAACGACATTGCGCCACTGCTCGATTCGGGTCTTGCGCACGCGGCTCAGCTCGGTACGGCGTTGCTGAACACACCCGAGGCCGGCACCAAACCCGTACACCGCGAGCAACTGACGCTCGCTCCCGACACCGCGGTGACCAAGGCATTCTCCGGCCGCCCTGCGCGGGGTCTGGTGAACGAGTTCATGCGCGAGAATTCCGATGTCGCACCGCTGGCCTATCCCGATCTGCACTACCTGACCGCTCCGATGCGAGCGAAGGCCGCGGCGGCAGGCGATCCGTCGGGACTGTCGATGTGGGCCGGAACCGGTCACCGCCGTGCTCAGGCGAAGCCCGCGGCCGAGCTGATCGCCGAATGGGCGAGACAACTCGGCCGCTGAGCCCTCCCTCTCAGGGGTTGGAGTGGGCGGGCTGGAAGTGCCCTGCCACCTGAGCTTCCTCGGCGCGGATGACGTGCACCACCGCGTTGATGAGTGCGAGGTGGGTGAACGCCTGCGGGAAGTTACCGAGGTGACGGCCTGTGCGGTGGTCGATCTCCTCGGCGTAGAGCTTGAGTGGGCTCGCGTATCCCAACAGACGCTCGCAGAGGTGCTTGGCCCGAGGGAGCTCACCGATCTCGACCAGCGCCGACACGAGCCAGAAGGAGCAGATGGTGAACGTACCTTCCTCTCCCGCCAGACCGTCGTCGGTGGTGTCGGTTCGGTAGCGCAGGACCAGGCCGTCCTCGGTCAGCTCGTCGGCGATGGCGAGCACTGTCGCGCGAATGCGTTCGTCCTCGGCAGGTAGGAATCGAAGCAGCGGTGCGAGCAGCAGTGACGCATCCAGCGACGGGTCACCGTAGCGCTGAGTGAGGACACCCCGAGAATCGGTGCCGTTCTCGAGAATGTCGGCCTTGATCTCGTCGGCGATTTCGTTCCACTTGGCCGAATACTCCTTCTCGCCGTGGATGTCGGCGAGCTTGGCCCCGCGGTCGAGTGCGACCCAACACATGAGCTTCGAGGAGGTGAAGTGCTGCGGTTCACCGCGCACCTCCCAGATGCCGCGATCGGGCTTGCGCCAGTTGGCGATCGCCTCCTCCACCTGTCGCTTGAGCAGGGGCCACAGGAATTCGGGGACGTGCTCGCGCGACTTGACGTGCAGATACACCGAGTCGAGCATCGTGCCCCAGATGTCGTGCTGCTCTTGGTCGTAGGCTCCGTTGCCGATACGGACCGGACGTGCGCCGTCGTATCCGGACAGGTGCGGCAACTCGCTCTCGTCGAGTGTCTTCTCGCCGCCGATGCCGTACATGACCTGGAGCGGATTGACCTCGCCGTTCGCCGTTGTCGCCACATCGGACATGAACGCGAAGAAGTCGTTGGCCTCCCGGTCGAGTCCGAGTGTGTAGAGGCCCCACAGTGCGAACGTCGAGTCGCGTACCCACGTGTAGCGGTAGTCCCAATTCCGTTCTCCACCCGGCGTTTCCGGAAGCGAGGTGGTCGACGCCGCCAGCAGCGCGCCGGTGGGGGCGTAGGTCAGTCCCTTGAGCGTCAGGGCACTGCGCTGCAGGTAACCCCGCCACGGGTGATCGGGGAACCGGCCGATCGTGATCCACTGCCGCCAGCATTCGGACGTGCGCCACATCTTGTCCGCGGCCTCCTCGAACGTCTGCGGCGCAGGCAGATCCGACCACGACAGAGCGACGAACACGTTGTCGCCCTCCGTCATTCGAGTGCGGGCGCGGGCTTCACGTCCTTCGATGCCGATGCGGAGATTGGTGGTCAGCTTCAATGTGGGCTGATCGCCGCCCGCACTGGCCTCGCAGGTGGCGGTGGTCTCCTCGTACACCTTGCCGGTGTACTCCCACTTCGCCGGCGCGCGGTGGTAGTCGAAGGCGGGCTCGCAGCTCATCTCGAGTTCGACTGTGCCGCTGACGCACTTGATGGTGCGCAGCAGGATGTGTTCGGCGTCCCAGTCGCTCGGTGCGCGCTTGTGAGTGCGAGAGCGTTGATCGGTGTTGTGCCACGGTCCCATGACGAGTGCGTCGCGGACGATGAGCCAACCGGTCTCGGTCTGCCACGTCGTCTCGACGATCAGGCCACCGGGCAGATACCGCCGTGCCGCGGGGACCGATTGACCGTACGGCCCGACACGGAAATGGCCTGCGCTGCGATCGAGAACCGCGCCGAAGATGCTGGGGGAGTCCGGCCGAGGCACGCACATCCACTCGACCGATCCGTTTCGAGCGATCAAGCAGGTCGTCTCGCAGTCCGAGAGGAACGCATAGTCGTCGATCGGCGGAAAGGCGCTCCGGTAGGACGTCAGGGTGGACACCGGTGCGTCGGTGCTGCCCAACGCTCCCTGGACCTCGACCCCGCCCAAACCTGGATGCCCCGACCCCATGGCGGGCTCGTCGGCCACCGGGGGCACTGGCGAAAGATCTTCGTATGCCGTCATGGCGTAATCATCGACCGATAGATGGCATGCGTCCACTGCTGGTCGTCGATCGGCGTGGCGTGAGAGCGGAACGAGCTGGTTTAAGCTGCGAGGGTGGAATCGATCGCACGCTGGTGGGACGGCGTCGAACTGTGGGTGACGGGTTTGCCGTTCGTGCCGCAGTCGGTAGTCGTGCTGCTGGTCATCGTGCCTACCGCGTTCCTGCTGGCACGAGTGTTCGATCGTGTGCTCGCGGTGGTTCTGCACGTGCTCGGGCGTGATGCACGGGCGGCTCGCGATGCGGAGCCGACGGGTGCGGCCACCACTACGACGAAGGATGGACAGTAATGCCACGGTCTCGGGTCACGTTGGCGCTCATCGCGCTGCTGGTGCTGGTTGTCATCGCCTGGTTGCTCACTAGATAGCCGATTAGAGTCGGTCCGGAACCTCTGCTAGATTTCTGACCGTGTCTTCTGCCGCCGAGTACCGCGTCCGCCATCAGTTGGCGTTGATCGCTGTCGGCATGCTGGCAGTCGCCGATATCGACTGTTGTTGATTCTTTCCTTCGTCGAATCGGTTCCGTCGATCCGTTGCCCACGCGCCTACTTCTCGGGGCCGGGCGGTTCACGACGTACTTTCTGCCGCCCTCGGTGATCTCGCGATGACTCGCGGCCACGGTGGTGCACCGGTTCGACTTCGGGAATGTCGACCATGCCCAGTTCGTACTCATTGCACACTGTCACGAAAGGCCTTTTCTCGATGAGGCACAGCTCTCGCTACCTGCTGACCACGTTCGCGGCTGTGGGAACCCTTCTGCTCACCGCATGCAACGGCGGATCCAGTGACGTCGTCGGCGGCGAGCCGGACACCGCGAGCGGCCCCGCACTGACCCTCGTGGGTTACGCCGTCCCCAAGAATGGTTGGGACGCAATCGGTCCCGCCTTCGCTGCAACCGAGGACGGTGACGGAACGGCGATCAACGCGGACTACGGCGCATCGGGCAACCAGTCACGCAAGGTGGCCGACGGCGCACCCGCCGATATCGTCAACTTCTCGGTCGAGCCCGACATCACCCGTCTGGTGCAGGCAGGCAAGGTCGACGAGGACTGGAACCAGAATGCCTACGCCGGAGTGCCGTTCGGCTCCGTGGTGACCATCGTCGTGCGCGAGGGCAACCCCAAGAACATCCGTACCTGGGACGATTTGGTCAAGCCCGACGTTCAGGTCATCAGCCCCAGCCCGCTCAGTTCGGGTTCGGCCAAGTGGAACCTGCTCGCCCCCTACGCGGCGAAGAGCAACGGCGGACAGGACAAGCAGGCCGGTCTCGACTTCGTTCGCACCCTCGTTGCCGATCACTTCCCGGTTCAGCCCGAATCCGGCCGCGCCGCAACCGAAGCCTTCCTACAGGGCCAGGGTGATGCGTTGCTCAGCTACGAGAACGAAGCACTCCTGATCGAGGAACAGGGGCAGAGCGTGGAGCACGTCGACGTTCCCGTCACGTTCCGCATAGACAATCCCGTGGCAGTGATCAACGACAGCGCCAATCTCGATCGCGCCAATGCGCTGAACGATTTCGTCTACACCGACGAGGGGCAGAAGATCTGGGCAGAGGCCGGCTTTCGCCCGACGAACCCGGACATCGCGTCGGAGTACTCCGACAAGTTCTTCACCCCCGAAAAGCTGTACACCATCGACGATCTCGGTGGCTGGACGCAGGTCGACGCGGACCTGTTCGGAGACAACGGTGCCATCGCCACGATCTACCAAGACAGCACCAGGTAGCGATCATGTCCCTATCGAGCAGCGAACCCGCGCCGTCGGATTCGACCGTCCCGCCCAGCGCGACACGACGGTTTCGTGCCGGGCGGGAAGGCCGAAAGTTCCGTGGCCCGGGATCGGTCGGTCCGCTCGGACTCGGCGTCGCGGTGTTGTGGCTCAGCGTCATCGTGCTGCTTCCGTTGGCGGCGTTGACGGTTCAGTCGTTCGACGACGGTCTCACCGGCTTCTGGAACGCGGTCACCGAGCAACGCGCGCTGGCCACGTTCAAGGTGACGTTGCAGGTGTCGGTGGCCGCGGCCGTGGTCAACCTGTTTCTCGGCACGCTGATCGCGTGGGTCCTGGTTCGTGACGAGTTTCCGGGCAAGCGTTTCGTCAACGCCCTGATCGATCTGCCGTTCGCACTGCCGACCATCGTGGCGAGCCTGGTTCTGCTGTCGCTGTACGGTCCGGCGAGTCCGGTCGGGTTGGTGTTCAACGCAACCAAGCCCGCGGTGATCGTCGCGCTGCTGTTCGTCACGTTGCCGTTCGTGGTGCGAGCGGTTCAGCCGGTGCTGATCGAGCTCGACAAGGACGTCGAGGAGGCCGCGGCCTCGCTCGGCGCGAACAACTGGACCATCTTCCGTCGCATCGTCCTGCCGGTCCTGCTGCCGGCGATCCTCAGCGGTGGGGGGCTCGCCTTCGCGCGCGCCATCGGTGAATTCGGGTCGGTGGTGCTCATCGGCGGCAACATCCCCAACGACACACAGGTGGCGTCCCAATACATTCGTGAGCTCATCGAGTACGACCGTCCCACCGACGCGGCGGCGATCTCGGTAGTGCTGCTGGCGATCGCGTTCGCGGTGCTGTTCGTACTGCGCGTGGTCGGCAATCGCTTGGCCCGACGTGAGGAGCAGATCTCGTGAAAATCGGTCTGCCGATCAAGCTGACGCTGCGCACCGTGGCTCTGCTGTATCTCGCCGTTCTGGTGCTCTTTCCACTCGGCACCATCCTGTTTCGCACGTTCGAGGACGGCGTCGTCGCCTTCTGGGAGCAGATCACCACCCCGGCTGCGCAGTCGGCACTGCAGCTGTCGTTGTTGATCGTCGCGATAGTCGTTCCGATCAACATCGTGTTCGGTGTGGTGACCGCCCTGGCGCTCGTGCGCGGACGGTTCCGCGGCAAAGGTGTTCTGGAAGCCATCGTCGATCTGCCGTTCGCGGTGTCGCCGATCATCACCGGCGTTGCGCTGATCCTGCTGTGGGGTGCCAACGGATGGTTCGGCGGCGTCGAAAGCCTCGGCTTCAAGGTGATTTTCGCGCTTCCTGGCATGGTCATCGCGACGATCTTCGTCACGCTGCCGTTCGTCGTGCGCGAGGTCGAACCCGTGCTGTACGAGATCGGTGAGGAGCAGGAGGAGGCCGCCTCGACGCTCGGTGCGTCGTCGTGGCAGACGTTCTGGCGCATCACTCTTCCGGCGATCCGGTGGGGGTTGACGTACGGCGTGGTACTCACCGTCGCACGGTCGCTCGGCGAGTTCGGTGCGGTGATCATGGTCTCGACCAATTTGCCCGGCATTTCCCAGACACTCACGCTGCTGGTCAATTCACGGTACGAGGACTTCAATCAACAGGGCGCGTACGCCGCGTCCACACTGCTCATGGCGATAGCCGTCGTCGTGCTGCTGTTGATGACGGCCCTCGACAAGAAGAGGACGAAGTAATGACCGAGACATCCCCCGAGATCGAGATCTCCGTCGTCGGTGCCAACAAGCACTACGGCGACTTCGCAGCGCTCGACGACGTCAGCATCGACATCCCCAAGGGATCGTTGACGGCGCTGCTCGGGCCCAGTGGCTCGGGCAAGTCCACCCTGCTGCGCTCCATCGCCGGGCTCGAACAACTCGATTCCGGCCGGGTGGTGCTCGCCGGTCAGGATGTGACGTGGGTCAGCCCGCAGCGCCGTGAGATCGGGTTCGTCTTCCAGCACTACGCGGCGTTCAAGCACCTCACAGTGCGCGACAATGTCGCCTTCGGTCTGCAGATTCGCAAGCGGCCCAAGGCCGAGATCGCCAAGAAGGTCGACGAGTTGCTCGAGATCGTCGGGCTCGCCGGGTTCCAGAGCCGCTACCCGGCCCAGCTGTCCGGTGGACAGCGCCAGCGCATGGCATTGGCCCGCGCACTCGCCGTCGACCCGCAGGTGCTGCTCCTCGACGAGCCCTTCGGCGCGCTCGACGCCAAGGTGCGTGCCGATCTCCGCACGTGGCTGCGACGACTGCACGACGAGGTCCACGTCACCACCGTGCTGGTGACCCACGATCAGGAGGAGGCGCTCGACGTCGCCGATCGGATCGCGGTGCTCAACGAGGGCCGCATCGAACAGGTGGGCAGTCCGGAGGATCTCTACGATCGCCCGGCAAACAACTTCGTGATGTCGTTCCTCGGTCAGGTCGCCCGACTGAACGGACTTCTGGTGCGGCCGCACGACATTCGCGTCGGACGTGACCCGTCGTTGGCGCAGGCTCAGGCCAGCGGAACGGCCGAATCGGCCGGTGTGACGCGGGCCGTCGTCGAGCGGGTGGTGCACCTCGGCTTCGAGGTGAAGGTCGAATTGAAGAATGCGGCCACCGGTGAACTGTTCGCGGCGCAGATCACCCGCGGCGACAGTGAGGCTCTCGGTCTGTGCGAGGGCGAGACGGTGTATGTGCGAGCGACTCGGGTGCCGAAAATCGCAGACGCTAGCGATGCCGACGCGATTGCTGGTGCACGGGTTCGTTGAACCGGTGCGGTAGAGCGTTCGGCTCCGGTGCTGCACCAGCTCGTGCCGCAGGAGTGGAGCCTGCGGAACGACCCATCGAGACTGCGGAGTCGTAGCGCCGCGACACCAGATCTGCCAGCGCTGGATGTGCTCCGATGACCTCGGCGTGCACCACATTCGGTAGGCCTGCGACCGAGGCTTCGATCCTGTCGGTCAGCAGTCCGGGGGCCAGGAACCAGGGTGCCACGACGATGCGGTCGGCTCCCAGCGTGCGCAGCTGTGCGATCGCATCGGTGGGGGACGGGGAGACCGAGGTCGCAAAGCAGGTCACAGCTCCGGCCCAGTCTGTTCCGGCGAGCAGTTTCTGCGCGATCACCCGGGTGCGCTGATTCGCCGGTGCCACCGAGGAGCCGACCGCGGCAAGAGCGATTCCGACCGTCGAATCGGTTACTGCGACACCGGTGTCGGTGATGCGGTCGCGGACTGCGTCGATGAGGAGTCGGTCGTCTCCCAGAACGTCGGCTTGCGTTATCGAGACGTGCGGGTGTCGCGTTCTTGCGGCCTGCAGTAATTCGGGCAGATCGACTTTTGCGTGAAAAGCCTTGCCCAGCAACATCGGAACTGCGACGATGCGTGCGTGTCCGGCAACGGCCAGGTCGTCGACCACCTGATCGACGCCGGGCTCGGAGAGATCGAGAAACGCCACGCGCACGTCCAGATCCGGTCGCCGCCGACGCAGGGCGTCGACGGCGCGGTGGATCGTCGCGCTCGAGCGCGGGTCACGGCTGCCGTGGGCAACCGCGATCAGTGCGCTCACGCCGGAACTGCCGACCCCAGCTCGACGGCAGCCAGAGCGTTGCCCACGAGCCCGGCAGCCAACGTGTTGCCGCCGGCCGGATCGATCAGCAGGAAGCTGCCCGTGTGCCGGTTGACGGCGTAGTCGTCTGCCACGATGGGTTCGGCGACGCGCACCGAGATTCGGCCGATCTCATTGAGCTCCAACGACTCCGGACCTTCGTGTGCGGTGAGCTCCTGCTCGTCGAATCGCTCGATCAGGGTCCCGACGATGGCCTGGGTGGTGCGAGTGCCGTGCTTGAGCAGCAGGCGAGCGCCCGGGCGGAGCGGCTTCTCGGCGAGCCAGCACACCGTGGCCTCGAAGTCGCCGATCGGCTCCGGTGCGTCCTGCGGGGAGGCGATGGTGTCGCCGCGCGAGACGTCGACATCGTCGGCGAGTACGAGGGTGACACTGCGTCCGGCATGAGCGGAACGCAATTCCCCGTCCGCGGTATCGATGCGCTCGACTGTCGTTCGGGTGCCGGAGGGCAGGATGACGACCTCGTCGCCGACGTCGACGGAGCCCGCCGCGACCTGGCCGGCATATCCGCGGTAGTCCGGGAACTCCGCTGTGCGAGGCCGGATCACGTACTGCACGGGGAATCGCAGACCGACCCGGTGCGGTTCGGCGTCGACCGGAACCGACTCGAGGTGCTCGATGAGGGTGGGTCCGTCGTAATACGGGGTCTTGTCCGACTTCACCGCGACGTTGTCGCCGTGCAGTGCGGACACCGGGATCTCGATGACGTCCTCGCTGGACCAGCCGAGGGAGGAGGTCAGCGAGTTGAACTCGGCCGAGATCTCGGCGAACACCGTTGCGGGGTCCTCGACCAGATCGATCTTGTTGACCGCGAGTACCAGGCGCGGAACGCCGAGCAGAGCGAGAACCGCTGCGTGCCTGCGGGTCTGCGTGATGACACCCTTGCGGGCGTCGACCAGCAGGATGACGAGCTGAGCCGTCGAGGCACCGGAGACGGTATTGCGGGTGTACTGCACGTGGCCGGGGGTATCGGCCAGTACGAACGAGCGGTGCGGCGTCGCGAAGTAGCGATAGGCGACATCGATGGTGATGCCCTGTTCACGCTCGGCGCGCAGGCCGTCGACCAGCAGGGACAGGTCCGGAGTGGCCAGCCCCTTGTCCACCGAGGCCCGAGTGACGGCGTCGATCTGGTCGGCCAGAACGGATTTGGTGTCGTAGAGGAGCCGTCCGACGAGCGTCGACTTACCGTCGTCGACGCTCCCCGCGGTGGCGAGGCGAAGAAGCTGCGTTCCTGTGCTGCTCATCAGAAGTATCCTTCTCGTTTGCGATCTTCCATGGCAGCCTCGGAGACGCGGTCGTCGCCGCGGGTGGCTCCGCGTTCGGTCAGCCTGGACGCGGCTACCTCGGCGAGGATTGCCTCGTTGTCGGCGGCCTCGGACAGCACTGCGCCGGTGGTTGATCCGTCGCCGACGGTGCGGTAGCGCACCGACAGGGTCTGCAGCTCCTCGTTCTCGGCCGGTCCGCCCCAGACGCCGGGCGTCATCCACATGCCGTCACGCTGGTAGACGGGTCGCTGATGGGCGTAGTAGATGCTCGCCAGTTCCACGTCGTCACGGGCGATGTAGCGCCAGATGTCGAGTTCGGTGAAGTTGCTGAGCGGGAACACGCGCACCTGCTCGCCGGGGGAATGCTTGCCGTTGTACAGGTTCCACAGTTCGGGTCGCTGCTTCTTGGGCTCCCACTGGCCGAATGCGTTGCGCAGCGAGAAGATCCGCTCTTTCGCACGGGCCCGCTCCTCGTCGCGTCGGGCACCGCCGAAGACGGCGTCGAACCGATTTTCGGAGATCGCGTCGAGGAGGGGCACGGTCTGCAGCGGGTTGCGAATGCCGTCGGGGCGCTCGGTGAGGCGTCCGTCGGCGAGATACTCCTCGACGCTGGCCACGTGCAGACGCAGGTTGTATTTGGCGACCACGTGATCGCGGAAGTCCAGCACCTCCTGCAGGTTGTGTCCGGTGTCGACGTGCAGCAGTGCGAACGGCAGGGGAGCGGGCCAGAACGCCTTGATCGCCAGGTGCAGCAGAACGGTCGAGTCCTTGCCGCCGGAGAACAGGATGACGGGGCGCTCGAACTCGCCCGCCACCTCACGGAAGATGTGGATGGCCTCGGATTCGAGTGCGTCGAGGGTGTCGAACCGATCTGCGTCGAGATGGGTCCGACCGACGGTGGCCGAGGTGAGATCGAGTGTCATGAGGCGTGCAACCCACATTCGGTCTTGGCCTTGCCGGCCCAACGACCGCTACGCGGGTCGGCTCCGGGGGCAGGTTTGACGGTGCACGGTGCGCACCCGATGGACGGATAGCCTTCGTCGACGAGGGGATTGACCAGAATCGAATGTTCGTCGATGTAGGCCTGCATCTGCTCGTCGGACCACGGCGCGATCGGGTTGATCTTGACCAGACCGAAGGCGTCGTCGAACGAGATGAGCGGGGCGTTGGCGCGGGTGGGGGCCTCGACCCGGCGGATACCGGTGACCCAGGCGCTGTAATTCGCCAGTTCCTTCTTCAGCGGGGCGACCTTGCGCATCGCACAGCAGCGATTGGGCTCGCGGGCGAACAGGTCCTTGCCGTCGATCGCATCCTGTTCTGCGACAGTCTTCTCGGCTCGGGCGTTGACGACCCGGACGCCGTAGACGGACTCGACGGCGTCGCGCGTCCCGATGGTCTCGGCGAAGTGGTAGCCGGTGTCGAGGAACAGCACGTCCACACCGGGATGAACCTGTGCAGCGAGGTGAACGAGCACCCCGTCCTGCATGTTGGAGGCAACGATGAAGTCGTCACCGAAGTTGTCCTCGGTCCACTGCAACAACTCCAGCGGACTCGCCCCGTCGAGTTCGCGGGCACCGCGCTCGGCGATGTCCTTCAATTCCTCCACCGTCAAATTCAACCTGGTACTCATCGCAAATCCGCCTCGTCTGCTCGCACGGCCCACTGAGCGAACCGTTCGCCGTCCTCGCGGTGCTTGTCGAAATTGCGCACCACTCTGTCGATGTAATCTCCCAGCTCGGAGCTGTTGACCTTGTGCTGGCGCAACTTTCGGCCGAACGCACTGTCCAGTCCGAGGCTGCCCCCGAGATGAACCTGGAAACCCTCGATCTGATTCCCGTCCCCGTCGTCGACCAACAGGCCCTTGAAGCCGATGTCGGCGATCTGCGACCGTGCGCACGAATTGGGGCAGCCGTTGATGTTGATGGTGATCGGCACGTCGAGTTTGCTGTTGATGTCGGACAGGCGCTCTTCGAGCTCGGGGACGAGAACCTGTGAGCGCTTGCGGGTTTCGGCGAACGAGAGCTTGCAGAACTCGATGCCGCTGCACGCCATCAGGTTCTTGCGCCAGTGCGAGGGCCGGGCAGGTAGGCCCAGCGCATCGAGGTCGGAGATCAGCTGCTCGAGCGTCTCGTCGGGAACGTCGAGGACGATCAGCTTCTGGTACGGCGTGAACCGCACGCGATCCGACCCGGCCTTCTCGGCGGCGTCGGCGACGGCGGCGAGGATGGTGCCGGAGACGCGGCCCGCGATGGGTGCCACCCCGACGGCGTTGAGGCCGTTCTTGAGCTTCTGGATCCCGACGTGATCGCGGGGCCGAGCGGGCTTCTCGGGCGCCGAGCCGTCGATGAGCTTGCGGTGCAGGTATTCGTCCTCGAGGACCTGGCGGAACTTCTCGATGCCCCAGTCCTTGATTAGGAACTTCAGGCGCGCCTTGGTACGAAGCCTGCGGTAGCCGTAGTCACGGAAGATCGAGACGACGCCTTCCCATACGTCGGGAACGTCCTCGAGCGGAACCCAGACGCCGACTCGCTGCGCGAGCATGGGGTTGGTGGACAGGCCTCCGCCGACCCACAGGTCGAGTCCGGGCCCGTGCTCGGGATGCACGACGCCGACGAACGCGCAGTCGTTGATCTCGTGCACCACGTCCTGCAGGCCCGAGATCGCCGTCTTGAACTTGCGCGGCAGATTGGAGTACTCGGGCTTGCCGATGTAACGCTCGACGATCTCGTCGATGGCGGAAGTGGGGTCGAGGATCTCGTCGACGGCCTCGCCCGCGAGCGGGGAACCGAGCACCACTCGGGGGCAGTCGCCGCACGCCTCGGTGGTCTTCAGGCCGACCGCTTCGATTCGACGCCAGATCTCGGGGACGTTCTCCACCTCGACCCAGTGGAACTGCACGTTCTCACGGTCGGACAGGTCTGCGGTGTCGCGACCGAACTCCTGGGAGATGCCGGCGAGGACACGCAGCTGCTCGAGGTTCAGTGCGCCCGCGTCGCAGCGGATACGCATCATGAAGTACTTCGCCTCGAGGAGGTCGATGTTGTCGTCACCGGTGAACGTGCCGTCGTAGCCCTGCTCACGCTGGGTGTAGAGGCCCCACCAGCGGAAGCGGCCGCGAAGATCGCCCTTGTCGATGCTGTCGAAACCCTGCTTGGAGTAGATGTTCTCGATGCGGGCTCGCACGTTGAGCGGGTTGTCGTCCTTCTTGGACTGCTCGTTGGCGTTCAGTGGCTCCCGGTACCCCAGTGCCCACTGTCCCTCGGCTCGGCGTTTGGTCGGACGCGGTGTGCGCTCCCGTGGTGTGACGGAGGCAGCGTCGGTGGTCGCGTCGCTGGTCGACGGCATGCATTGCTCCTGCATCTTTGTGCTGGCCGGTACCCGGTACGGGAGCGCAGATCAGTGCTCGCTCGACGACAGTGGGAAACCGGTGGATCGAATGGACGTGCTCGAAGGAGGGCTGGTCAGCAGCCGGTCGTGTATCGACACGACGCGCTGCAGACACGGCCGAGATCGACATGGCGGCGCGCCACGAGTCGAATTCCTGAGTCGGTCACGGGAGTCATTGTGCCACGTCATCGGGGCGATGGACGACCGCGGCGGCTATTTACCCCGATTTCGAGGTAAATAGGCTGGCAGGGCGTGTGGGATCGGGTGTGCCCGAACTCTGGGACACTGGAAGGCGTGAATACCGTCGTACCCGTCCCGTCCACCTTCGAGTTGCCGACCGAGGCGTTCGACGGAGTGGGGGACCGCGCGTTCGGGATCTACGTGCACGTTCCGTTCTGCGCCACGCGGTGCGGGTACTGCGACTTCAACACCTACACGGCGGGTGAGCTGGGCACATCGGCGTCGCCGCAGTCCTGGTTGGAGGGTCTGCGACGTGAGTTGGACACCGCCGCGGGGCTGATGCAGGCCCGCACGGGTCGCGTTCCGACGGCAGACACCGTCTTCGTCGGCGGTGGCACCCCGTCACTGCTCGGGGGCGACGGTCTGGCCGACGTCCTGGGTGCGGTTCGGTCGAGTTTCGGATTGACCGACGGCGGCGAGGTGACCACGGAATCCAACCCGGAATCGACGTCACCGGAATTCTTCGACCGGCTTCGTGACGCCGGCTTCACCCGCATCTCGCTCGGAATGCAGTCCGCTGCACCACATGTGCTTGCCGTCCTCGATCGCACCCACACGCCCGGTCGAGCGGTCGCCGCGGCAAAGGAAGCGCGCGCGGCCGGTTTCGAGCACGTCAATCTCGACCTCATCTACGGCACTCCCGGCGAGCGAGACAGCGATCTGGACCAGTCCCTCGCGGCAGTGCTC